>CAZEKE010000186.1:0-26064 GCA_964512815.1 uncultured Acidiferrobacteraceae bacterium | reverse complement strand
ATTCGTGTATAATATTGACTATATCCGACAGTATATACAGGCTCAAGCCTGAAGGAGTACAGCATGGATACTAAAATCAGTAGCAATTTGTTAGACAATCCCCGCATCAAAGCCGTACTAACTCCCCCAGACCGTAAGAGTAACCCGATTAGATGTACATCCTGCGAAGAAATAGTACGATATGGACAACTCAACCGGCAAGGTTATTGCCGTGATTGCAGTGTCGTTGTCTGGAGGTATGCATAATGGCTAAGGCAACTTTCACTTACTCCAATGACTGGCAAGAGAGATTCGACTTTGTAAATGAGGTACATCCAGAGTTGGAGCATCCACGTATCATAAATGAAGAGGGAGAATTACAACCACGAGCAACCCTATTGATAGGGCGGGCACTTCTGGCACTATTGAATGACCTTGACAGTGTCCATGATATACGCCATCGAGAACCCTCAGACATATCAGACATTCAATATATAATGCTGAGGTTCTTCCCCGAATATAACGATATAGATGTAGCGATAGCGGAGCAAAAACTCAGATGATTAGTACCAAGTTAGCACGAATCGAGGCGGATAGCTTGCGGGCTATCCGTCCTCGCAACCACGCTCGTATCCATGTTTCAGGTGATGCACGAACCAAGACGGCAGCGGGAATAATAGGACGTGCTATGGTGGACTATGAGCGAAGAGCTCAGAGGCTTGGCTATAGTTCTCTGGCTTATACATATACTCACGGTTGGAAATCACCATATAACGTACCTCATTCAGCTTGGGAAGGTGCACGAGTGTTAGCATCTATTGACCGGCTGGAAGAGCAAGACCAGGCACTTGAGTTGGGATATCCAGCCGTTACTATGGTTACTCCAGAGGCAATCCCAACCCATAAGACTGATAAAAATTTGATGGTCTTATGTCCCTCAGACCAGCGAGAATGTCGAGACTGCATGCTCTGTGCAAAGGTTGACTGGTTGAGAGATAACCGAGTGATAATAATGTTTCCCGCTCATGGATATACACCTAACAGAATACAGGATGCAATAGCTGGAAAAGGTGGATGCTATGCGGATATCGTATACATGAACGGTATGAGTTCCGCCAATCATGTCACAGTAACAGAGTACAGTACAGGAAAGAAAATCAAGGGCATGACAGTAACATATACATCAATCAAGCACACTTGCCCGACCACGTGCGCAATGTACCCGAAACAGTACAGGAGGAAATAAGATGATAGATTGGATAGCACCTAATCAAGAGCAAAACACAATAGATATATTGAAAAAAATGTTAGCTGAGTTAAAGGCTGGAAAAGTTAGCACGAACCAAGACCTACATGACCTGCTTGTTATTCTCATTGTTGGTATGGACAAGTTCCGCATGAGCAACACGAAATATCGCTACCTTGTTGACCTAATCCTAAACAAAGGATGGACAGTCAGAGATGCTATAGAACGAATAGAAACTGATGATGCTAGAGAGGATTGGCATCACTACTATCCCAAAGGACACTAGACTATGGATGCTCAAGATTTAGAGAAAATGATAAGGCAATTGGTAGAGGGTAGACATCCTTTCAATCACAGTGGTTACTACAATCTGTTTACTGACCAGATAGAGGATGACTACGACATCGAGCGGATACGAATGACTGAGGATATGTTCAACAAGATATCTCCACATAACAGTGAGAATCCAGTAGAGCATGTCGAGTCAATAAATTGTGATTGCATGAAGTGCAATCAATGGACAATAGCTGACTTCACAGAGAATGTAGACTATATAAAGGAGGACTGACTATGACTAAGTTATGCCAATGCGAGCCGGATACATATCCAGCAACACAAGACGATATCGAATACAAGAATCGTGACGAGTGGCTGAAAGACCATCTTGATGGTGGACTTTATGAGCATCGCTATGAGTTCGAGCAAGGTGAGATATCAGGTGAGTACTACTGGTGTCAAAACTGTGGTGATGAAATCTTGGCAGGTTTCGAGCTTATCCAAAAGGCAATGCGCTATCCATTCACAGAAGAGGCTTACTATTCTGAAACAGAGGTATGGATGCAATATCCGCCCGACAAGATACTCTTGACTCCAGAAGCAGCAGAGCAAGCATGGGAAGGATTACAACTATACAGGATGGAGCAAGGCGTAGACTATATACATGGAAAAGACAGTGACTGATTACATTGAATTGAACAAAACTTATCCTTCGCCACTGGCGGAGGATAAGTCCTTACAAATGGTAAGAGGAGGATACATTATGAATGGGAAAGGATGGAGCTACATACCAGAGAATCAGTACGATGAGATAGATGAATGGAGGGAGAAGTACAAGCCTATTGATAACCCTCACACTGATGGTGATGACTTCTTTGAATCTTATGGTGAGGACTTAGACTTTGTGAAGCAGCACGATGATGATGTAATCTGGACATGGTGTACCAGTGATGGTGATGGATGGGATTATGTAAATCAAGGCTGGCACTCTGCTAATCGTATGGGCTATCACATAGCATCAGTACCCTATCAAGCAGGTCAGCCAGACCAGTATGCATGGCGTATCGAAGGCGAGATAGAATTTCATGAAGGTGAATATGCAGGAGAGACTCTAACAACTGGTGGTGACTATCTGGATGAGGAGGATACTGCAGAGTTAGTCCAGATAGGGACAGAACAGGGTCTAGATGCAATGGTACAATATATCAAGACTCATCAACTAGAATGGTGTATCTGGCAATAGGAGGCTGATATGAAACAAGAGCTATATGTAACGAAAGACCAGCGAGCATTTATCCTGCTCATAAACAAGACACATGACGTGCAGGAGATTATTGGCAAGGTTGGAATCAGGCTACTGCTTGAATGCCTAGACAATGATGATATGCAATCGATCAAAATGGTGCATGACTTCACTGGCTGGATGCTGGAGTTCAAGGCAGAGACTGCACCTATGAGCAAGCAGTTGTTATCAGGTGGTGTATTTACTAACGAACACAATAGATATAACGGAGGTGAATAATGATTGACCCAAAAGAATACGACAATATAGATGAGTACTGGCAGGCTATGGCTGATGAGTTTGGACTATCAGTCAGTGACGTGAAAATGATAGCTGATTTAGATGGTGAACCCACTGCCGAGCTATCTCTGCACCTAGAGGATTACTTCTAGGATATGTATCCGACTGGGCATAGTGCTATCGATCAAAAATCAGGTGCAAGTCCTGACCAGTCATATGCTGAAAAGCACAATGCAATATACAACCATAGGAGGTTGCTAATGATAGTATCATTCAAGAGGGACGAGGCTTACAGCTTCGACAACAGTGTCGTTATCGAGCAGGCACTCAAACATAAGATGCCTTTGTATGACCACACAACGCAGGAGGTTGAGTACACTGAGGAGGAACATGTGGAGTCTATTACGATAACGCACAGGACAGTACTCAAGTCGCTGATAGCAGCCCTTACAAGCTGTCTGGAGGCGCAACAACACAGGTCAGTGAATAACCTGATGTATCACATAGATAATTCACCAAACAAAAAAGGAGTATAAATATGTTAGAACATAAAATAGATAATGAAGGACAACAGTACACTACCCTGCGAGATGTGATAGATACTACCTACGTAGTCACTAAGAAGTACGAATCTATACTGTCGGAGACCAGGCAATCGGCACGCACACAAAGTTGGTGGCAAAGATTATTGAAGGTGATACCAGCAAGTGACATGCACGATACTATGAATTGGTTAGATAGAAACAATGAGCGCATGTACGAGCTACAGAAAGGCATCAAACTGCTGAAGGCAGACAAGCTACCCAAGCTACCATCAGCAGACTGGGGGCAGTTAGTATCGATAACTGACCAAGCATCAGAGTATGCAACATACTGCAGTAACGAAGGCTCTAATCTAGAGGACAAAGTTAGTGATGTAGAGTACCAGCTAGACGACCTAGAGACTGCTCTAGAGACTATTACCCACGAGTTAGCAACCGATTTCAAAGAAGCCATCGAGGCTGTACGGACTGTAGCTGATGAGTTAGTCGGCAATGCTAGTGAGATAGAAGACCATGCTGGTCAGCTATCAAGCTGGGTGCAATCTGAGATTCCACAGGAGTTACTGTGGTAAATATAATACTGGACATATTGGAGACTCACCATCAGTTCATTCTGATCGTGAGTCTTCTGATGTTTATGCATATCGCACTAGCGATAAAGGAGAACTAAGACATGCTAACTAGAATAACTAAGCGACAACAGAAGTTCGGCTGTGATGTATGCAATACAACACACTCTATGGATGATGTAGGAGACTATTGGGGTTACGCATACCCTAAAGAGAAAGGGAGGCATATCTGCAAGACGTGCCTGCCACATATTGAGGCATTCATTAGGGATTTAGACAGATACCATGAGGATTTAGGATTGCATATACCTTTCCATCCTGACCATGCCATCTCTGTATTCCCTAGTTTGTGTAAGACTCTCGACCAGATGCACGACATGGACTTTGAAGGAACACATAAGGACTTTCTCAATAAAGATGTAGGTCATATAGAGACTGATGTGGAGTATGCTCAACGAGTAGCTACACTGAATATGAGAGGCATAGAGGAGTACAACAATGGCTAAGTATAGTATCCCAACGAAAGTATATCACTACGTCTGCATGCAATGCAGTAATACTGACCAGAGTCTAATCAGTGATGAGTATGTATTCAATATGCCCAAGAGTGACAAACATATCACTCTGCATCATGTATCAAATGGGGACTATACAGGCTATACACAATGTGAGGAATGTGGCGGTGACCTGATAGAGCGATACCCTCTCTACTCATTGAGGGACAAAAAAACACTCTGCCCATATGAAGCTCTAGGACAGAAGCAACGTGCCTGCCCTGAGTTTGAGTACATGAGCGACCAGCATGAGGCAGATTGGGATGACAAACTACAACAACCCACTGAAGGCACACCGTTCCTTTGCGCAAACTATGGTACTGATGATGCCGATAACGGATGCTTCATAGGATTCGCTTGGATACCTGCATCATGATATGGGATAACGACCATCTAGAACTTGGAGAACACCTGCAGAATTGGGAGGATGAGATGAGTTGGGATACACATGATGCAGATGATGTAGATGACGAGGAAAAGGATGAGGATAAGGAGGTGGTATGAGTGTTGAAAAAATAGATGATAAGAATAAGTTGGTACTAGAATTTCTGGACTTAGCCTCTTCAAAGGAGGAGGCTAAGTTTGATAGACGGTGTGGTGAACAACCTACAGAGGAATTGTTGGATTGTCCATACCAATACTGGGATACTACCGAAAACTATGAGAATGAAGCATGCTCCTGTCCTATGTTGCATTACAATGGGGACTACTGCGATTATGTTCTCATTGAAGGTGGGCATGGATACTGTGAAATGCTAGTTAGTGTAAAGGAGGTAATATGAGTGTATATAAATCTTGGTGTGCAGACTGCGGTGAGCTTGTAGTAATTGGCAGCCAACAGCCATGTGTTGTATGTAATGGCAATGAAATTGACTGTTGGGAATGGAAAGATAAATGGTATATATATGCAGTAAACGAGGAACACCAAATGGTGACAACATTCGATGACATAATGAAAGTACAACCATTGTTTCTTGAACAAGAGGTGACAGTATGAGTACTTACAAATGCAGTCAGTGTGGCAGTGGCGATATCGTCACTGCCTTTACTGCTCATGTACCACTAAAGGTAGGTGATGATGCCAATGAGGATGTAGTTGCTGACTACATCCTCAAAGATGGTATCTGGGATGAGCCAATGTGTGGTAGATGTTTTACCCACAATATAATAGACACAGAAAACTACATTGATGGTAGTGGCTGGCATGTCCAGCACTACAATAGACATAGTGCGAGGTGAAACTATGAAAGAACAAAAAGATAACAAAGACGGACACGATTTCTGGGATGACCACTTTGAAGTTATAGGTCTTAGTGATGAGATGAATGAGAAGGTGAAACAAGAAATCACTAAAAAATTAGAGGGTAAGTTTGACAAACTTGAGAAAGATAAGGAGGTGCAAGGATGACAACAGTAAAAGAACACACAGAACGCATGGCAAGGTACTACAAGCCTGATACAGCGATTGCTGTCCATGTGTGGCACGTAGATGACGTGCTTCACACAGCCGAACGTATGGGGGTTGACATATCTCGTGCTGAGGCAGAGGACATTCTACATGGCATTCATAACAGGGCTGATGCCGAAACAGGTATCAACTGGGATGTTATCGAGGTCAACATAGACATGCACATAGCTGAACGAAACAAGGAGGTGACAGCATGACTGAGCCATATCAAGCAGAAGTTACCAAGATCAAAACAAAACTATGGAATGCACAGCATATCATCAAGAATGCTAAGGCTAATCTAGGTGTAGACGGAGAGGAATGGTCAATCACATACTCTCCTTTAGCAGAGGAATTACAAGCTGCACTACATAAACTAGCAGATGTTGAGACACTAGTAGGGGCACTGCATCGTGACATAGTAGAACACGCAAATCAAAATCCAATCGCCTCTTATACAAGGTGAACATATGATAGATGATATCTTAGTCGCCATGAATTGGAGATGGACGTGTCAAGGCTGTGATAAGGAAGGTGAAATTCAATCACTCAATCGTTACGATGCCTACGGTATACCCACAGGTGCATGGTGTGACGATTGCTACAAGGATGATAGTATATATCCGTACCATAAAGACGAGTACTTTGACCCAACCTATGCAGGCGAGAGCCTAGAGGAGGACTACTGACACCCTATGGCATCAATACAGATTAGTACTTTCGATGAGAAAGTAATAGCTACAATCAACACCAGACATCTAGATAAGGATGTACTGGTCAAGCGTGTCCTCAAGGCTGTAGAGCAGGCTGAGTACGTAGACTGGGTGACTTGGGAAGGCGATGACGGCTACGAGACACCTATCCTAGACGATGACTATGAAACGCAGGAAGAAGAAAAAGAATAAAACACCTAAAGACCAGGCGGATTACTATCCGTCTGGTACAAGGTTAGGTACTGTATGGACGTACTGCTATTGCATTCGAGAATGCAAACTACTACCATTCGCAAAGTCAGACCAGTGGAGGCGGGATATCCACAACGAAATGTTTGGGATAGATGACAGTATGTGTCCAGATCTAAATAAGATACTGCATGATGAGGTTAGCGAATGAAAGCAAAACAAATGACAGGCGTGCCTAAGCCTATAAAAAATTCTGGTGGCAGAAAGTTTCACCTTGTTTATGTTGGGAATATACATGGTAAACGTAGTGGATGGCCTTGGGCTGGCGTGACATTACGACTGAAGGATGTATTCAAGAGAGTACCCAAAAACGCAAGGCAGAAAGCAAAGATAAGAAAAAGACAAGCCGTTACATGGGGCGTGGCTAAGAGAAACAGAAAGAACTTAGTCATAACAGGTAAAACTTCTAAGGATGACCTTGCATACACAATACTACGTGCAGGCATAGAGCGTGGAGACACCTTCATAGTGTACCATTCAGGAGAACCTGTAGTGATACGTAAACAAGACAGTGGTGCAGGCTATTACCTTGCTGCTCCTACCAACACAGAACTGGAAGAGGTAATGTCAGGCATCAAAGAAATTAGACGTAACTTGCGATGGTCTTACGGTAGTTTCTGTCATGGAATACCATCACAAGTAGAACTAAAGGTAGACCCAGACAAAAGGATTATCAAATGAAGTATTACATAGCAAGCACTCCATATAATACAAACTTTGTAGTCATACCTGCAGACGAATTACCATCAGCTTTACCGCCTGCATTTGTATTAAGTGGATGGCCTGCTTTTGAATGTGATACAACAGACATGGATATATTAATGGAAGAAGCAATGAAACACGTCACAGAATGTGAATACATGAATCTGTGGCATATATATATGAACTAACAAGGAGGTTAGTTATGTTATCAAGACGAGAAATAGCAGTAATTATGATCTCACTATCTATGATGGCTGGTTTTGTAACAGGCGTTATTATATGGAACACCTTCAGGTCATATGAAGTAGAGCAACCAGTAGCTGAAGCCACGCTACCCAATCCCTACATAGATGTACAGTTGAACACACCAGTACCACCTACACCAACAGTAGAACCTACCGTAGAACCACAGCTAAGGGCAAGGCTGAGTTACTATTGGCCGCCTAATCTTGGGCCCAATTGTCACCCAGATAACGTGGTCAACGGTGAGTGTACATCATGGCTGACAGATGGGTCGGGTAGATGGCATCACTGGTCGTGGTGGCACGAGAAATATGCTACAGTCGCCTGCCCAAGTGAGTTCCCACTTGGTACAAAATTCTATATCCCTGAGCTAAAGAATACGTACCTGTGCATTGATCGTGGTGGGCTCATCCATCGACTGGACGATGGCAGTTTTCGATTGGATCTCCTACAGAGAGAGCCACCCTGGATAAAGGGTGGACGAATAGTACGAGACCGTTGGAGTCCAGCAGGGGCATTTCTGGTAGACGTAATAATAGTGTAATAAAATAAGGGGAGGCTACTTGCGTAGCCTCCCCTGCGGTACTGATTGGAGAAATTCAGGAGGAAAGGAGAAAAACCTGTAATCTCTCCGCTACCAAGGAGGTGATAGCTATTATTATAAAGCTATTGCCCTTGTTTAGCAAGACCTCTACTGAATGCATAAAGCCCTGCAATTATAGCTCCTGCCCAAGCGGCAGCTTCTGGGGGTAGATAACCCTGAACAGAAGCAATCACTCCTGCTACTAGAGCACTTACAGAGACCCAAAACTCAGTTGTCTTCCAGCCATTCTTCATCTTATAATCCTCCGAATTATGTAACCTAATTATACTACATCACCATCATTATAAAATGGTGGTTTTAGCTTACGTACCTTCAGTGCTTTACGAATTAGTTCTGCGGCATCACCCCTTGCAATGTGAGTGGTGGTAACATATAGCAAGAGCCATCCTTCAAGCTGGCTTAGATTCAGCTTATCACAGTCATTCTCATAGCCTTTGCCACGATTATGCCTGCCTCCTACCCACACCCCTCCTTGTACCTCACATGCTACCTTTTCTTCAGGCCATGCAAAGTCAAACCTAAACCTTCTAGCATTACTAAAGCGATACTCTCTTTCAGGCTTCTTAACTTTGAGTAGCTTTAGCTGCTGTGATAGTTCGTCTTCTAGTTTACTTTTGCTCATTCCATTCAACCGATACATCTTGTACTGATGCTAAGGCAGCGAACAATGAATCACGCAACCCTTTAGGTAGCTCTAGTTGACTTGATAAACTAATAGCTCTATCTAAAGCTGACTCAGCACGCTTTATGTTGTTGGCTAACTGCCGCTTTTGAGACTTCACTTTATCCTTACGGTCTCTTGCGTCAGCTATAAGTCCGATCAGTGTTCTCACTGGCATAGGTACTCCCCCATAATTATCCGCGCTTTCTACTGCTTTTGTCAACCACGATTTTGCGGCATCTAGGCTACCTGCAGAACGTGCTGCCCTGAAGTGATACCTAGTTAGGGTAACATATTGTTCACGTACCTCTGGTGGAAAAAACTCTGCGCAATTCTTGTACCTTAGCACTGTGTCTGGCAACACACCACTGACATCTGCGATAGCCTGCCGTACTGCCCTCTTTTTCTTAGGGTTATCGGATGCTTCATCTTCCAATGAAGTAGCAATGTCCCCAATAGACCAGAACTCTACATCTCCTAAGCCCCTGACCTGTTGCAATAGTTCAAGGTAAGTCTCTGGTATTAGTTGTGATGGTGTCAGTGTCAGTGCTTCATTATTCATAACCATATATCTCCTAAATCATTATGTCCATTGTCTTTCAAAAAAAGTTTCAATCTATCCATTGGTGTAAGATCTTCTGCTGGCAATGCATAGCTACGGATACCGTATCCGAAATCTTTCATAACAGCATGCTTCATCATCTTACCAAGTGTCCAACCAACCCACTTGATGGTATCTACATCAATGAATTTACCTAGCACTAGCACATCAGCTACCTGTTCTATATCAGTTTCTTTTACCAAAAGAAAAACTGGCTTACGAGCACACTTTACATCTATAGTGAGCCCATTAGCCAGTTCAAAGTCTACTCCACCATCACCCCAAGGCCGTTGCCATAGGTCATCTTCATCTATAGTAAAACCAAACTCACTTGCGAATGCAAATTCGCCAGCTATCCCAACGATATTCTCAGCATTGGGATCTTTAAAAAGGCGGTGTGTTCCCCGCTTTCCGTGCGACTGTTGTCGCTTGCGCCCCAACTCTTCTATTTTTCCCATGATTTTTAACCCTATAGTCAGGTATGTCCGACATATCTACAAAACCATCTTGGCCACACATACCAATTAGTCTAGACATAGAAGCTCCACCTATCCGCTCTCCTAACTCAGCAGGTGTGAGATTACTAGTCAACAAAAAGCTTTTATGTTCGTGGATACGATTGATTAGCTTATAGAATTGTTCTCTGGCCCACTCCATATTGGCGGCATACTCTTTTCCAAAGTCATCCATTATAAAATAAGGAGATTGCTCCCAATCTTTGAACAATTGAGTCGGAGATCCATGTGCATAGCTGTCTCGTATCAACTGGTAAAAATCCTCCGAGGTTATAAACTCTCCAAATTTTCTAAAACCATAAGGCGGAGTAGGTACAGCACCTAAAGCCCTGTATGCGGCTCTGGCTAGATGTGTCTTACCACATCCATAGTTCTTACTCCACAATACAATCCCCCCTGGTTCTCCTTCTACAAGGGATTCAATCCATGTATACACTTTAGCCTTCGCTTCTCTACACTTAGGATGCCAAGTGACATCAAAGCTATCGAAGACACTAAAGTCAACCGGAGACTCCGGCAAGGAAGTCACCAATATCTGATGAGGTACTATGTCCTGCTTTTTCTCTGTCATTATTCCTCTCCCATTCTGGCATTTGTTGTAACAAGAATCTTAAACTCAGCTTCTTGTCTTGCCAAAACTTTTGGCTCTTATAATACGTATAAGCTTGTCTGAATTGCGATACACTATATTTCTCTGCAATCTGACGGGCAGCTTTACCTTCTCCTTGATACCATTTGGGGCCATATCCCAATAATTCCACGTAAGCATCTTTGATACCAACTGTACGATTTTTGATTGACTGTTCTGCGTCGGTGACTTTGGGCTTTGCTTTTTTTTTCTTTGCCTTAGCCTTGACTGGAGGAGAACCTTGCTCATACTGTTCCATGTTCTCTTTCCAGCGATCTTGTATGCTTACAACTAGTGTGGGAGCAGGCCTATTCTTGAATTGTTCTGCTCGTAACTTTATCCAACCATCTTGTTCCAACTCCCTTCTGCTTTCACTCACCTTACCTACACTCATACAGGTACGTTTGGCTGTAGTACGTACACCCTCATAGCAACTGTTGTTGCCACCACATACTCTGTAATAATGTACTAATAAACGAAAGGCATAAGGGGATAATCCAGCATCATCGAGGAGGTTAGGAAGCATAGTAAAATACTTACGCCCCCCAACATCCTCGATATACTGGTCAGTCGTTTCAGGTGTCACTAGAACAATGAGTTGATAGACTCTTCTGTCGTAGCGAATACTGGCTCATCTAATATAGGAGTATCTATATCGTCAGATCCTTTATTCCATGCTTTCAACCACTCTTCTGCGCCTTCAGCAATGTTAGTAAAATTCTCGTAGTTCTCACGCCCTACAAAGATAGTCCTAAGACGTTCCTCTGTAACATCCTCGCCACCAAAATAGAAAGGATGTGGTCGCAGTGGTGTGATAACACTCTTTGCGGATGACCCTACCTGGTCGTACTCTGGCTCGTCACCAAAAGTACCAATGCTATGCCAGAAAGCACACTGAGCTATACCATTGTCTGCGCCAGCAGCCCTTCGAGCAGGACCAATGGCATTGAAAAAGTCACGAAGTGAATCCATGAGATTGCCCGCTTGATAACCCTTAGCGGTGAGTACACAATAGCCAGCAAACTTTGGAGTGCCTTTATTCATGTGGCCTAGACCGGCTAGTACCTGTACATGTCGGCGTGTGAACCCATTCTCTCTATCAAACTGTGTTTGATATCCACCTGTCTGGTCCAGCCAGCGTAACCGAAACCCTATAGGTGCTACTACTACTTTCCGGGTAAGGTATGCCCCATATGCACCCTCTCTCCCATGTAAATCTGTAAGTTCCCATTCAGTAGGAACAGTCAAATCATTTGTAGACAACAATTCGTCTACTGCCTCGGATGAAGCGGCAAAGCCACCGTAACGAGGTACTCCCTCTTTAAACTCCGGCTTACCATTATGTGTCCAGATGTATACTGCGGACACAGGAAGATTCGCTTCCCATGTTTCTGACATTGGATCGGCTATACTTGTTGCACCCTTTAGGGCTCGAGCAACAAAGCCAATATCTGACTTATTGTTCATAAATCTTTTCCTCCTGTTAGTGTAGGTTGTTGTTTATACCTTCTGGGCCGGTTGCATATATGGGTACGCAACCGTTCCGGTCTGGTATCTATAATGAGAGAAGTGTTCTCGTAGGATTTGTCTAACTAGCGAAGATTCTGATCGATCCTCTATTTGTGCACGCTGGGAGACCATCTCACGAAGTCCTCGATTGACCACCCACGAAGCTGTCACCTTCTCGTCCGACTCTTTTTGAATATGTTGATTATTCATATCAGTATTTTATCACAAAAAATAATAAAACACATTAGAAATTAGGGACTTTTCATAAGTGGGGTTGAGCGTGACGGCAGGAAAGTATTTCTAGGATTGACTAAGTATTCTCTAAGGTAAATTCATCCGCATAGCTCAACCCCAACGGATGATACTGTAGTATACATCAAAACAGTCTAAATAGATTCTATTAGAGCAACGTATTCCCGGGAAGATCTTAATGATAGAGAGTCAATAAAGTCCAGCATACTCTCCTTGCCATAGCGTGACACAAAGATTGGAGCTAACCTTTCTTTCATTGCTGTTGTCTGACCAAACTCCATGTGGCAACTATGGTGTAGCAACGAACAGTTTCGCTCATCAAATATTTTCTTCTTCTTACTCTTGGGGACTGCACTACGTTTGAGAAGCCATTCATGCATATCGCCCTCGTTATTCAACCAGTGGCCACACCAGTCGCAACGGTCACGCTCATCAAATAGCTTCAGTTTCAGGTCCTTACGATTCATTAGTCAGTAGGTATAGCTTGGTACTGTACCGTCACAATATCATTAGATAAGTTATCATTATATACTCTGAGCCAGTAACCACCCATCGCAGGTGTACCAAATCCTTTACGACTAGACCAGCTATTACCATCATCTATGTCAGACACATAGCAACCTGTCTGAAGATAAACACGTTCTTGGTCAGTCATTATCCTACCGTGACTACTAATAGTTTCTACAGGCATATGCATTGCAAACCTATTATGTATATGTCCTCTAACTATTATGTCAGCATTGGGCCACATGACAGCACTACGGTTACTCTGGATAGCACCCTTAGTTACAGGTGCGTTGCCACCTACACCGTGGTGATACTTCATATTGATAGTCTTACGTCTACCACCATTAGCATACTTAGTTTTGAATTGTATCCAGCCAGTGTATGGTCCTACTATCGGAGAAACGCCTGTCTTTATCTTGAGGTGCGTAGCCACAATAGTGAGTGGATCTATCTCATGCCTACGCCGATACTCAAACTCATGGTTGCCCATGCTAATCAGGGCTATGTTCTCTGCGTATGGAGCTAGGAAGTCTGCGGCATCCTCACACACGTTACCCAGGTAGTCATCATCCATAGCATACTCAGAACGTAGAGTGTGCTTAGAATTTCTAGGGTCGAACTTACCACCCATCAAGTCAAGTAAGTCCCCAAAAATAAAAACAGGTGCATTACGCACCCTAGCTTGTTCTAAATGTTTACGGATTAGTTTTCTATTACAGCCTTTAGCATCAAAATGCACATCACTAATCAATAAAAAGTACTGTTCCCATTGTGCTGTGTAATCTAGGCGCGTGTAATAACACCCGGGCGATTTCGCCGGTTCTAAAACGGGTAGATTATTCATGTTGTCTCCTCTATACTGGGGGTGCAAACATCCTAAATACTATCATAACAATACCTCCTAATATTATCCAGATCAGCTTCATAAGCCAACCTAAATTAGCTTCTATAGCACTAACACGTTGTGACAATTCATTCAAGTCGTCCTCTACCCCATCTAACGCATTAGCCATACGTTCCGATGAGTGATTAAGTACCTTAATGTGGTCCCGTATTCTATCTAATATACTCTCAAGATTAACGTCCATCTCTCTGTCCAACTAATGTTGCAATATCCGAGCCATGCCATGTCTCATGTTTGAATCCACTACTAGCTGTACTCAAGAATGAGTAGGCTGAGTGTACATTGTTAAGGCTCTTGTAATACTCTACATATTGTAACCCCTTTTCGTGTTTAGGTACATCAGGTGAAGGGTTAGAAAACTCAGTGATCATAATAGGTTTCTGCTTGCTGTGATATCGCTTATACCACTTACCACTTACATCCGAATACATCTGCTCCCTTGTAACCCAATAGCAATGCGCACAAATAAAATCTGATTCGTCAACTGCTGTCCAACTTTCGTTGAAAAATCGTATTGGGTCATAGCGCACACCCGGTATGTAGTGTCCAGGAGATAGACCTGGATAACCAAACTGAGCATCTGGCATCACCTGTCTTAGCTTTGATACTATGGATAAGAACCATAAACTAAACTCTGCTCCATCTTCCCACACATCCCACATACCTTCTGCGGAATCATCTATCTTTAGGTTAGGCTCATTGTGTACCTCGAAGTGCCTAACTCCTACATCATACCACTTCAACGCATCTTTCGTCACCGCATTAAGGAACTGTTGTGGTCGGCTGGCTTGCTTATTTACTTTAGCAAATAATCTGATTAATATGAACATATCAGGATTGATGTCCTTGAGTACCTTTACTGTATCAGCACTCTCGTTAGACAATCCCTTGTATGCTTCTATCTTTGCTTCCTTTATTAGTGCTTGGGTTTCGGGTAAAATTGGGTTTCCCCAGCTACCATCCGCACTGCCATGTAACCCCACAAGTGCCTTTGTTCGGCTCACAGGAGGCTCAGGTACAACGAGAGGTTGATTGTGTTCCCGTACCACTGTCACACCCGGGTAATGCTTTGCAAACCAGTCCTCCGCACCTTCATGTTGGCCGTGTAAAATAACTGTACGGCTATCTAAATCACCTATACCAGCATCATCATAAGAAAAACCTACAGTGGAGCGATCTTCAAAAGCTTCTCGTGCCACTGACGTGAATGTATCAATGCTGGCATTCTGGTCCAACAAATGATAGGCCCGTGCAAACTGTACTCGTGGTGCGCCTCTACTCATTTTGTTATCCACCACATTAGATTGGGGTTGGGGTCTTGTTTCGATGAGTTTTGCTTCGGCTTCTCTGCGCCTAGTGAGGGCGGGTAATCTCTTACCTCCAGCGTGGTCGTAGAGTCTAAGCATTCTTCCAGCATCTTGAAACTGGCCTGCATTACACGCAATAATAATTTTACTAATCCCACCCACACCAAGATTATAGGCCGCCGATAATAAACCGGTGGTCTGACTTGGGGTTGGCTCAAAGGTAAGTTTTTTGGAGAGGTTGCTTGCATAGGTTGCGACGACATCTTGTAATCTTTGCGCCGCCTCTTCCTCTGTGACAACTTCTCCTTCGTAACCGATTGTTCCGTATCCAACGGACCAGCGTGATACGTCATAGTACGCATTCTCCGAGAACCCTTCCCAACTTTTGATGAAGTTAATTGTTTCATCTGTTATATCTACCATGCTTTATATAAATCATCTCGTAGCTGATCACACAATTCTGCGTAACTTTCAGGTGGAACAGGACCATATAACGCATCCGTAAGAAAGCACACATGAACTTTGTTGTACTCAGCCAATATACTTAGCCTACGTATTTGTACAACACTATATACACACCATAATAGCATAGCCAATATAGCGACTACTAAACCGTAGTCCAATATACTTACTGCAGGCTTATTCATTTCTTTTTCTTCTTACCTTTCTTCTTGTAGCTTCTCATTATGCTGGCTCCTCTGGGAACTCCACATCATCAGCATTATCAAAATCTTGTGGTATATCTCTGAGTGATTGTCGGTATGCTTCCCAATCTGACTTATCTTCCATAGGATAGTCAGGCATTAGATATGCGTCACTATCTATTAGTAGTGCATTACGCTTCCTGCGTACATCCTGCCAGTCAAAGTCATCTTGAGCCTGTACTAATCCTGATTCCAAACTAGCTTTGCTTGGTATGCTGTATTGGTCATCATGGATAACAATATTCTCATACACTTTATCTTTACTGTCTGACCAGCCGAACCATTGCCCCTTGTGGAGCTTTACTAATACATCCTCGATGTGGTCTGGTCTGCCTGTTATATCGTCCATTATGTATCTCCTAATCTAATAAATGTCATACTAGTATAATTGTATCCACTAGCACCTTTGCAAGTTGCACTATCGTCCTCAGTCTTGACATGAAACTTAACCTTATGGGTAGAAGTGTTTTGAATATCACATACATAGTCTGTAAAAATATTAGCGTATTGTGGTCCCGAAGCATTAATACCGCTTCTGCCATATGTTAGTGTACCGTAAGATGAATTGTCATTTGTGCCCATTATCTGCGCATCGGTATATGTAGAGCTACTTGTATAATAATACGTAACTAAAAAGTTCACGTACCAAAAACCAGTAGCAGGGAATGTAAATATTCCACTACTCTCCGACATACTAGCACCGAGTGTACCAAACGGTCCATCTGAAGGCGCATCCACTTGTTCTAAGTTGCCATCTATTGGTGCTTTATCGCCATCAAAGTTTGTGGTCAATCGCCATTGGCTGGCATGAGTAATGCCACCACCTGCTGCATTCTCAAATGCTGGTGGATTACCTGCTCCTGCGGAAGTAAGTACCTGTCCGTCACTACCAGTTGCTATTGCTACTGGATTTCCACTGGCATCATAACTAATAATATTTCCATCCGTACCTGCAGCCAGCTTTGCCAAAGTAATCTGGTCGTCTGAGATGTCAGCAGTTAGTACAGGTAAAGCTGACCTGTTTGGGTCTCCCCCTATATATGGCATTATGTATCTCCTAATCTAATAAATGTGACGTGTGTTTCGTTGTTTCCAGAGTCACCTTTGGTGGTGACATTTGCATCTTGTACCCCTACCTTGAAGGCTACCTTATGGGTACTGGTACTGGTTACATCAAAGATGTAGGAAGAATCGCATTGGAAAAAATAACTACTACTGCCATTTGAACCTTGACCCGGATTAGTGGCTGAAGCCCAAGTGCTATTGTCATGTGTAGTTCGGATAGCCATATATTGATACTGAGTAGCAGAAGTATAATAAAACTCACCGTGTGCCTGTATCCACCAATAGCCAGTAGAAGGAAATGTAAATACTCCACTACTTTGAGTCATGCTACTTCCTAATACACCAAATCCTGTTGGGTTGTCTGCTTCCTCCCAGTTGCCGTCAATCGGGTCTTTTGCACCATCAAAATCTACAGTCAATCGCCATTGGCTGGCTACGTCAATACCGCCACCTGCTCCTGCAATAAGATTGTCAACTGTAACTGCTTTCAGTACGCCTGCATCTGACAATAAGAGTTCATCGCTACCAGCAGGTTGCGCACCAATATTGGTATAAGCAGATATATCTTTTTGACCGGGCGCATTACCTATATATCCCATTAGACCTCCTATGTGCTGATTGCGTCAACGTAAGATACCCACACGTTGAGACTATTGGCTGTGTTACATACAGCTTTCAAAACATCACCACTTTGCAATATTATCTTAGCTCCACCATCTATCAGTTCTAAGCTAGAACCGTAGGGAATGTTGGCATTCTTTATAATATAGCTATCAGCACTACCACCTGAAGCACTTGATGTAATATATACATCTGCCGTGATAGCTGCTGATGCGTGAATGTTAGCCAAGCGAATACCCACGATTGCATCATCACTATTGCTTGTCATAATTGTTCTGGCAGTATCACCTATGGCTACATCGCCACTGCTGTCGGCTGCTACTGCTCTTTCAAAGTCTTGTGCCATAATATCCTCACTTATTCCACTTCTTTAGTGGACAGTCAGCCCACTGCATACTGGTTTTGGTTGCTATCGAGCATCTGCACTCTCTACACCAGCTAATACCAGCCGTGACTGCCTTACGGTCACATGCGTCACAGATTGCACGCCTGCGGTCACGCTCTTCTTCCTTAGCTAGTCCTAATTCTATACCCATTATAACGCAATCGCCATCGCTACACTGAAACCGGCTGTTGCACAACTGCCACATGTGTCAGCCGCTAATGATATGCTCCCATCTCCATTAGTTATTGTCATGCCACTACCGGCAGTTAGTGTTCCTACTGCAGGACCACTTGTTCCACCTATCAATAGCTCTCCACTTGCATCCATTGCTACTGCAGCTACTGTATCTGTGCCACTATCCTGAGTGATCAGGACAGCTTTGTCAGCTAAAGAGGTAGCATTAGTACCACCGTTAGCTACCGGCAATGTACCACTTACATCAGCCGTGAGTGATGCGTCACCTACTGACCAGGTGCCACTATCTATTCTTGCTACACCCGTACTACTAGAGGTATCAATATTCGTACCACCATATGCCGCAGCTACTCTAGTGCCTTGCCATACTCCAGTACCTACCGTACCAACAGTAGCCAGTGAACTAGCCGAAGTGATGCTGTTCTGCGCAGCAGTAGTAATTGTGCCTTCGATATTACCAAAGATAACATTACCTACCGAGCCAGATACTACTTCACTAGATATACTAGCATCCGGGATAAACGTCAGCTTGGATGCGCTATCATCGTATCCCAGGAATCCAATCTTGGCGGCACTACCATTGTGCCAACGGAATGCAACCCCACGGTCTTTATTATCATCACTACCAGGGGCTGTATCACCACCCACCATTATTAGCGGATCATCTACTGTTAGCGTGGTACTGTTCACAGTAGTAGTTGTGCCATCGACCTGTAGTGGGCCATTGACAATAATAGAACCTGTACCATTAGGTGTTAGTGTAAGATCTCCATTACTATTAGTAACACTTATAGTATTACCATCGGCCTTTAGGTTGTCTACTCTTAGGTCCGTAACTGCAGAGTTAGTGCCGATAGTTACACCATCAATAGCACCACCATCAATATTTACTGCATCTGCTGCCTGAGTAGAGATAGAACCTACGCCAATGCTGGTACGCAATGTTGCACCACTCTCTGCTACCGGGTCAGTCGTGCCGTCACCGACAATCATTTCGCCATCAGACAAGACAGCCATAGCAGTTACTGCACTAGTACCAGAGCCTAATAAGACACCACCATCAGTCAAGCTGGTAGCACCAGTACCACCTTTAGATACCGCTACGGTCTTGAGAGTACCATCCTCGTTAAGGGCAACATCTAGCCGTGTATCTACATCTGTGACCGAACCAGCCGGGTCCGTACCTAGCTCTGTTTCAATTTTGATAATAGCATCACGCACCAAGTTCGCCCACTGCGCTACCGGTGGCGTGTAGATCATAGCACCTTCGGTATGGGTAGCTGCTGTCGTGCCTCCTCTGGCACGCACAACAGTGAAGGTCGCACTACTAATTGAGTCTACCCACATTATCTCTTGGTCAATTAGTATCCAGTTATTAGCTGAAAAACCAGAGATAGTCTCAGTAGTAACTACTGAGGTAGCACTGGTACTTATACTTGTGTTGAGCACAAACGTCTTATTGTTTACAAAGTCTGCGCCCAGCGTAGCTGCTGTATCTAATGCTCCTGGGTATGCTGATGCGGTTGGTTCTGCCATAATATTACTCCTCTACATCCGAGACTGGTTCTTTAGTGTGGCCGTGCGGTATCTGCATTTCCCTAAGTTCTAGCCCTGTTTTATTGTGTATGTCCTGCCTAACACTCTTTAGTGTGGCTTTTAGCATCTCTACTACGTCCATGCTAGTTTGAAATTCCTCTCTAAATGTACCTGTAAATGTTCCGTCGTCACTGTATATGGGCATATCGATATACATTTTTACTGTATCTTCATCAACTAGTGTAGCATTAATTACTACTTGCATTCCTAAATACTTGGGTATCTTCATGTTATGTATCCGTTGCTATTGTCTTCACTGTACCGTCACCAAATTTTACCTTCAAATCTCCATCCGCACTGTCAACATAAATTTGCGCCCAGCCTGACGCAGTGCCGGGGGCTGTCACACCATCTGTAAGTGCTGATATACTGTGGGTAAATAACCCAGACTCAGTAATGCCTGCTACGATAGTAGGTGTACCGTCTACGTCTGTATAAAATATAATATCGTCTGCAGCCCCGATATGTAAATCTTCGGGTTGGTAAGTGCCTCCACTATCCGCACCAGCCCATATAGCTCCCATAGCCTCAGACATAGCATAGGAACCGCCATCATCATCATACATAACAATAGAGTTGGCGTTCTCAAATGTAGCGTCAGCAGGCTCTATACGTATCCAGTTCTTGTATGTACTACTGGCTAGTGTACCTACTACAAATGCTTCACCCGGAGTTGGTATCATATACATACTATCATCACTATGTAGATACATATGTGCCTTTTGTGTACCGGAGGTATTCTGCCATCGCATATGATCTGAGCTTCCACTACTTTGGTCCTGAGAAATAAACCCTGTTTGGTCTGTGTGTATACCAGCAGTCTTGTTCTTCGTTTGCAATCCGTTATCCTTGTCCCATATTAGATAATTATTACTTTCACCAACTGCAAATCCTGATATACCAGCAGTTGGTGACGGAGTACTTCCGTAAGATAAGAATCCATCTAAAGTACCCAAGCGGGCATAGTCTGTAAAATTACTAACTGATGTACCTGTTCGTTGCTCAATACCGAAAAAAGAATTGGAATATCCTTGATCGGTTGTTACCTCATTGGTTATTGTAGGAAATGTATCAGCAAAGTATCCCACTTTTCCAAATACGCCCCAACCAATACCTAGCGTACCCCACAGTGCAGTAGCACCTTCACGGTATTCGGCCCAATTAGATGACCGTTGTGCTGTATCCACTGCTCTACCTTTAGCTACACCAATCTCCCCTGCCTTAAACGCCTGTGCAGTTCCAGAAATAGCTCTGTCTACAGGATAACGATAACCACCGGGAATAGTAAGTGGGGCTGAACGGATACGCATCCATTCCACTCTTGCTGCGGTAGGCTGAAATTGTACATTATCTAAAGCTCGTAAGTCATTATTGCTGACATCTATCGACTCATCGCCAGATGCAACATCGGCTATCAATTTCCCTACGCCAGAAGAAACAATCAGATTACCACCATATGCTGACTGCGTACCCTCTAATACTCCAAAGGTTTTCAACTCACCTCTAGCAGTAAGGTTGCCAAACTCAGCATCGCCACTACCTTCTATTTTGAAGCCGGTACTTCCTGTTGTAAATCCACTAGACTGTATATGCTTACCTACCGATAAGTCACCAGATGTAAGAGTGTCTACTGACACATTGGTAATATTCGCATCGGTTATTTGTAGGTGAGGATGTACATGAGTGGGACTAAGCAAACCCTCTAGCTCCTCAATCCTCGCTTTGTCTTCGAGTTGCTGTTCTTGCAAACCTTGTATCATGTCTCTAAGTTCTTGTGCTACAGTCATCGTAAGGTCTCCGTCTGGGCCCATTTCTGGGTCATAAAAGAATCCACCAACAGTGGGATGGAGATCAATATGTCTACGCATCCATTCATCAAATTGCCATTGGTCATAGATAGTATTGTCATATACATCAAGCACATAATAACCCATGCCTTCCAGGATATCACGCTGAAAGTCATCCCTTCTTTCTTCCACAAAGCCCGTGTGCCATTTAACTCCCTGGACCCGGACAATAAGCGACCTGGTTGTAAACACAAAGTCCGCAACCATACCACCCAGGAATAACCGTCCGCCCTGTAAGCTAGATTGGAAAGTAAAGTCCACACCATCCCGATAACCACGTTCCAATAATGCCTTATAAAGTATCCGCTCGGGTAATGTTCCTGCCACCCTCTCATGCGATACAGCGCGTTGTTCTCGTGGGTCTTCAAATCCCACCACCATTCGGAGCGGGCCACGACGATGGATGACAAGTTTTTTATCCCCAGTTTTTGGAGGATAAACCAGCTTACGTGCTCGAAGTTGTAACGGCCTAAATTCAGGTTGTTTAGTCTTAGTAACCCAACGTGTAGCCGACTTAGACCTTTTAGTACCCGTTTTAGTAAGCGGTGTAACAATAGATTTACTTGGCATATCATGTTTCCACCAAACTTACACGTACTCTATGTTCTATATCTGGTAACTCAGGGTTACTACTCGCCCGTGACCGTGCTACCTCGGTCAATGAAGCTAAGTAAACCTTCTTAGATTCCCCCAATAAATTTGTAAATGCTACTGGTGCAGTAGATGACCTTACAGTTTCAAGGTCACTCATAATCTGCGCTGCTGTACGGTCATCCATCCCGCCACCATATTCACTATTAGAAGAAGCAATAATATCAAACACATAGCCATAAGCTGTGTCTGGGCGCATCATATATTTGAGACTAAAACTCTTTAGTACCGGTGATGATGCGGCTTCTGCTGTAAATGAAAACCTAAACTGTATCTTCTTGAACTCTATAGTGTCATCAAAAGTCAAGGTTTGTGTTGGTGAAGAGTTTATAACTCCTGAACTAGACAGTCCAGTATTTATAAACGAACCATCATCTATCGAATAATGTACAGTTATAGTTCTGTTGGAATCACAATTGTTAGTCTCGAACTCAATGGACCTCAAACTTTTAGTGACCTTTCTGAACCCCATATCATGAATACTATAATACCAGTAGTGATTACCAGAAGTATTGAAGGACTCTTTGGGAAACTCACTTTTTTCACGTAAAGCGATATAACTTGTTGCATCACTAGAAGTATCAGTGTGATACCAAATATAATCATTAGCCGGGTCTAATGCTAACATTGTAATTCTATTACCTGCACCTGCTGATGAAATAGGATCTAACAATCTATGCCAGCCCACGCCATCATGAGCTAAAATGCTTTCTGTAGCTGAACCATCAGCCTGGTCTGTTCTCGCTGTGCAATACATATATGCACCACGCGATATAAAGTTATCATATTCCCCATACTGTATAAAAGGAAATGTATCATCAATTCTCTGGGGAGTTACATCTACCATAGTAGCTCCCGTCCATCTATAAATACGGTGGCGAATAGGAAAATACAATGCTCCCTGAAATACCACCATCGATCTGAAATTATCAGCATGAGTTTCGGCACTAAAGTTTAGTATTTGTCGTGCATTAAACTCTCCATCTTGATTTACTACCCACAACCCATCACTTCGAGCTACATACAATGAGTTAGAAAATGAAATCATATTGACAATTGGTAATCCACCGGGCCCAACAGTAACTACTCCACCGTCAGATGTACCATTACCTTCTAGGTCTGACAAATCATCTTCCTTACCATAATGCAAGTAACTGTTTCCATCTTCAGAAAACCACCAATAGCCACCATGAGCTACTGCCATCTTCATATCATTAGGTGGATTACCGTCAGTACCAGCATTTTCCCAGGACCCAGATGATGTTTTCCGTTGTACTCTAGCACCATCTTTCAAATTAAAAATATAGCTGTTACCAACAATAAGATGATTGGATGCGCCTGATGCATCTTCGCTCCAGGAACCACCACTATACTTACGTACTGCTGCTCCCCAGGTGTAGAAATCATTTCCAAATGTAACTCCGCCATTCTTTACAGCATTATTAGTGTCTGAGGAAACACCTTTCGTGTAACGCATAATCAGACCGGGATTGCGTGTGTCTATTTCGCCTTCAGTTCTTTGGTATCCTGCCGCATCAGTATAGCGATAGAATCCAAACCCATGCCTAAAATCCTCCTGGGTTAGAGTCTGATATAGCCCGAGTTCTGAATATGAAATTGATGCGCCTGTTGCTGTGGAAGCACGAGGACTGAAGTCTACAATATCCCTGCGCTGATAAGAAGTGATATCTATTCTATAAGGCTTGTTGTTTATTAAGACATCGCCTTCAATTCCTACCGTTGCCATAACTATCCACTACTCGAAAAAGGATAATCAGATGGAAGTTGATCTCCCACCATATCTTGCTCCAGCCATAGAGTACCTTTAGGCATGCGCCACTTATTCTGTAATTTATAAGCCTCTGCCCGGGACTCCCAGTATTGATGCATATAACGATGACGATCTTGGTCCGACCTACTATCAGCCACTTTCATCCCATGTAAAACTGCTTGTGCTTTTGCTAACACAAAACCAGCCGGCATAATTGTAGTAGCTGCCTCTGTAGTAACAGACCCAGGTTTTGCAATATACTGAATTCTAAAAGCCATACCATAGGACCTAGTATATCGAGCGGTCAAGTACATCTTAGTAGGCCAATAAGCCTGGTCAAAACGTAAAGAGGGGATTCTACGCCATGTATATTGTTCGGTTGGTGTATCTTTAATTACATACTTACTATCTGTAGACGGTGATGTAGTGCCAGTACCGGACCATGCAGCTACTGTGAGAGTAGTGCCTCCACTTGTATCGGTAATAGTAGCATATTGACCTTTGCCTGTACCATCATATATAGCTACTGTCATATTATTGAAAGCATCATTGGTCCAAGAACGAGTACTATCTACTAGTGTAGTGGAAGAACCACCACTCGCTGTGCCTCTGACCTTATCATTTACCTCTTCTATCCACACCTGTGTTACATAGTAAGGTGCTGTGCCAGTGGGTAAACTGTACTCCATTGTTTCTTCTAAATGAATAGTCGTTTCATCTATGACAGTATCAAAAAACTCTGGGAAACCATCATCAATAGCATCATTGATGGCATCATGCATCTGTAATGCATTCCAGGGTGAATGGATCTCATATTCGTCTGTATTTGCAACAGCAGCACTGATCGGCTCTACCACAGCAATACTTCTAGTATTGCTGGTAAAGTCTGATATCAAACGCACCTCACCGTCATAGTCAGTCCCTGACGTATCATTGACAATATAAAGCCAGGACCCGTTCCAAAAGTCATCTGCCTGTCTTAATCTGTTGGTGTCTATAAGCTCGTTGGTACCACCATCGGTTGCTGTTGAGGTTGCACCTATACGTAATGCAAAATCCATATTTAATCGGCGGGCTAGTTCTTGTCGGAGTGCAGCTCGTGTACTAGTAGGTTCTGCCATACTATACTCTAGATGCTATTGGCAAGGATTCGCTTTTGATACCATACTTCTGGTCAATAGCTTGCATGCCACGCGATATTGCTGTGTCCTGTTTAATATGATCTGCATCCAGTAATTGTTTCTTCTCGGCAAGCACAGCCCTATCAAGGTCCTGTGATTCCAGGTAATCTACCACTGGACGGGGAACTTCTACCTCAACATTCGGAGGTATGATGTATTGCATACCATTCAAATTGCCCACCTCTGGTTGCATTACTAAACCCTGCGGAGTAGTAATGGGCCTACCAGGTCTTGTGATCTTTACTTTAGGCGCATTATTCATGAAAGCTTTCTTCTTAAGATCGTCTACATTCCTATTGGCACGTATTGATTGTGTCATCTGCTGGACCTGTTGCATAGTTTCCGCCTGTGATTGTGCTCTTACATCATCCGGCACACTCTCAGCACGGTCACGCCACATATTCTCGTACTTAGCACGATTATCCTCAAAGGTTTTAGCAAATGCTTCCATCTCTGCAGTACGTTCCTTGAGTCTAGACATCTCATCTGACATACGTTGCGCATTCTTATCAACCTTC
>CAZEKE010000185.1:0-6469 GCA_964512815.1 uncultured Acidiferrobacteraceae bacterium | reverse complement strand
CGGACTGGTCGACAACAGCTTCATCGAAACCCATAAGGTGCTGCCGCTTTACCAACGGGGCAGCAAAGTGTTTCTGGCCACTCCCGACCCATCGGACAGTGCGGGGCTGGACGCGTTCAAATTCCAGACGGGACTAGGTGTCGAAGCCATACTGGTCGACTCGGCGATTCTGGCACGATCTATCGAGCAGAGCAGTACCGGCGTCTCGGTTGGGCTCGCCGAATTATCTGACGACGGTCTCGAAGAACTGGAGATCAGCGCCGGCGATGAAGATGACATAGATGATCCGAGTGCGTCGGAGGTCGACACACCGGTGGTTCGCTTCGTCAACAAGATCTTTATGGACGCAATTCGGCAGGGTGCATCCGACATTCATATCGAACCCTATGAAGAGAAAGTGCGTATTCGAAACCGTCAGGACGGCGTGCTTCAAGAGATCGGCTCGGCCCCCACTGTACTCGGCCCCCGAATAGTTGCGCGGATCAAGATTCTGTCCAACCTGAACATCGCCGAGCGGCGTGTACCGCAAGATGGCCGTATGCGATTGAAACTGTCCAAGAGTCAGGAGATCGACTTTCGCGTGAGCACACTGCCGACTCAGTTCGGCGAAAAGGTCGTCATCCGTATTCTCGACGGTAGTGGTGCCGCTCTCGGGCTTGAAGTGCTCGGACTCGAGCCCGAACAGTTTCGTCTATACGAGGAAGCCATCAGGCGACCGTACGGCATGATCCTTGTCACCGGCCCGACCGGAAGCGGCAAGACCGTATCCCTGTATTCGGCGCTGAACGTGCTGAACGATCCAGGAATTAACATCTCCAGTGTAGAAGACCCCGTCGAAATCAGTGTTCCGGGCATCAACCAGGTTGCGATCAATGAGAAGGCAAAACTCGATTTCTCGATGGCGCTACGGGCGTTCCTTCGGCAGGACCCGGACATCATCATGGTCGGCGAAATCCGAGACCTCGAAACGGCAGACATTGCGATCAAGGCATCCCAAACCGGGCACCTGGTTCTTTCCACTCTGCATACCAACGATGCACCGGCCACAATCACCCGACTGCTCAACATGGGGGTAGAACCGTTCAATGTCGCCTCTTCGGTTCACCTGATTATGGCGCAGCGATTAGTCCGGCGCTTGTGCCAGAAATGCCGGCAGGAGGCCGATCATCCGCATGAAGCTTTGCTATCCGCGGGTTTTGAAGAGAACGACCTCGAGGATTTGACCATATACGAACCCGTTGGTTGCGATGAATGCGTAGCCGGTTACAAGGGGCGGACCGGCGTCTATCAGGTGCTGCCCATTACCGAAACCATGGTTGGGCTGATCCTTCGCGGTGCCGAACAGGACCGGATTGAAGAACAGGCCGCCGGCGAAGGAGTCAGCACTCTTAGACAATCCGGTCTCAAAAAGATTAAAGCCGGTATAACCAGCCTGGAGGAGATTCTCCGGGTCACAAACCTCTGAGATATCTGTGGCCAGCCGAAAAGAAAAGCCAACAAACACTTACGTCTGGACGGGTTCCGATCGCCAGGGTAAGCCAACTGGAGGTGAATTGGAGGCCGCAACCCCTGCCCAGTTACGGACCACCCTCCGGCGGCAGGGTATTCGGGTCAAGAGCGTAAAGAAGAAATCCCAGCCGCTCTTCAGTCAGAAACTTAAAGGCAAGGATATCGCGATCGCGACCCGGCAGCTGGCTGTCATGCTGAATTCAGGCATTCCGATTGCAACCTCTTACGGAGCGATAGCCAGTGGCACCGATCATCCCAAGATAAGAGAGATTTTCAATGCCATCCGCACGGATGTCGAAGGGGGTACCGCGCTGAGTGAAGCACTGGCGCGTTTTCCTCGACAGTTCGATGAACTTTATACCAATCTGGTCGCCGTCGGTGAACGCTCGGGTAATCTTGACAGCCTTATGGAAGAGATTGCCAACTACATGGAGAACCTCGAGGAGATAAAGGCCAAGATAAAAGGAGCTTTGTTCTACCCCGCTGCAGTACTGGTAGTTGGGATCGGCGTCAGCACGTTGTTACTGTTATTCGTAGTCCCCCAGTTTGAGGCGCTTTTCAGTGGCTTTGGCGCCAGCCTGCCGGCGCTTACTGCTGGAATCGTTGCTGCCTCGGTCTTTGTTCAGGCATACTGGCTGCCAGCATTTACTGTTCTGGTCGTCGGCATCGTGGGTATCGTCATGAGTTACCGACGCTCGGAAGGATTTCAACGCGCGGTCGACCGGATCAGTCTGAAAATGCCGGTTTTCGGGAACCTTCTCAAGAAGGCATCAATCTCCCGTTACGCTCGCACTCTGGCCACCATGTTCGGCTCAGGTGTACCTCTGGTTGAAGCCCTCACGTCGGTATCGGGTGCTACTGGCAGCAGCGTCTACAAGGATGCCTGTTTGGAGATTCGAGAAGCGGTCAGTACCGGCCGCTCCCTGTCCGCTTCCATGGCAGACACCGGCCTTTTCCCGACGATGGTGATCCAGATGACCAACACCGGTGAAGATTCTGGTGCGATCGAAGAGATGCTCAACAAAGCAGCCGATTTTTACGAGAGCGAAGTACGGGAAATGGTCGACAACATGAGCAAACTGATTGAACCGCTGATGATGGTTGTGCTCGGTGGCCTGGTTGGGACCCTCGTGGTTGGCATGTATCTGCCGATCTTTAAAATGGGCCAGGTCGTCTAGCAACCCCTTAAAATCGGGCAGCCCGCAACAGCAAGGTGGATACGATTCCGCTCGGGCATGCTGCCCCCCCTGCTGCTCTGCTGTTTTTCACCGCCGTCGTGGCGCTCGCCGTCGGCAGTTTTCTCAACGTCGTGATTCTGCGCTTGCCGCGGCGACTCGCCTGGCAGTGGCAATTTTCTGCGGCGTCAAAGGAGACAGTCACCGATCCGGCAGAACCACCACCGGGTCTGGTCCGACCCGGTTCGCAATGCCCCGCCTGCAACTATTCCATCCGTTGGTGGGAAAACATCCCGCTGCTGAGTTATGTTCTGTTGCGGGGCAGATGTTCGCGGTGTGATGCGCCTATCTCACTCCGCTATCCAGCGGTGGAGGCATTGACAGCCCTGTTGTCTATCTCGGTCGTCTGGATCCTGGGTCTTGACTGGCACACTGCCGCTGCACTCGTTCTCACCTGGGGACTGATTGTTCTGAGTTTCATTGATTTGGACCACATGCTGCTACCCGATGTCATCACGCTGCCGTTATTGTGGCTGGGACTGCTGGTCAACCTGGCCGGGGGATTCTGTGACATCAGTTCTGCAGTGATCGGGGCCGTCTCCGGCTATCTGGTTCTGTGGTTCATCTTTCATGCATACCGTATGGTTAGCGGCCGCGAAGGGTTTGGCTATGGTGACTTCAAACTGCTTGCCGCACTCGGCGCCTGGCTCGGATGGCAGATGCTGCCACTGGTTTTGCTGCTCGCATCACTCAGCGGCGCAGTCCTTGGAATCGCTCTGATCCTATTGACCCGGCGCGAAGCGCAGCAACCCCTTTCCTTCGGACCTTATCTCGCTGCTGCTGGCTGGATCGCCCTTCTATGGGGTGATACCTTCCTGGACTCCTACCTGCACTTCGCCGTCATCAACGTTTGACCACGTGCTGAAGATCGCACTCACCGGGGGAATCGGCTCGGGCAAGACCACCGTTACAGACCGTTTTCGCGAACTGGGCGTACCCGTGTTTGACGCCGACGAAGTATCCCGTGAAATCACACGAGCCGGAGAGCCTGCAGTCAGCCGTATCGCCGAAGAATTCGGTGACAGTGTGATCCTCGCAGACGGCAGCCTCGACCGTTCGGCCTTAAGAGCGGTGGAATTCAAAGCCTCTGCTGACCGCCGGCGACTGGAAGCTATTCTTCCCACCAAGATACGCCGGCGTATGAACGATGCTGCAGCGCTTACCCATGCACCCTACGGCGTGTTCTCGATACCCCTTCTGATAGAAACTGGCCAGGAGGACAGCTTCGACAGGATACTGGTGATCGAAGCCACGCAAGCAAGACGCAGGCAATGGATCCGTAACCGCAGCCGTCTGACTCACCGCCAGATCAGCGCAATTTTCCGATCCCAGGTGCCGTCGCAACTGCGACGTCGGGCGGCAGACGACCTTCTGATGAACAGTGGCTCGGTGACTGATCTATATGGACAGGTCGACGCACTCCACAGCCGGTACCTGACCCTGGCCAATTCACTCGATTGAGACGGGCAGGTAGCAAGCCTCAGCTGCCTGCCTGCTTGCTGGCCTAAATAATTCAGCTACGGTACTCGGCGTTGATCCTGATGTATTCGTGCGTCAGGTCGCAGGTCCACACTCGCGCCCGGCCGGAACCGAGTCCGAGGTCCACAGCAATATCAATGTCTGTACCCCTGAGATGCTGTTCAACATCGGATTCAACATAACCTTCGACCGGTTCTCCGGCCTGGGCAATAGTTACGCCGCCGATAGCAACGGTTAGCACGGTCTGGTCTACACGGGCTCCGGATTTTCCGATCGCCATCACGATGCGGCCCCAGTTCGCATCTTCGCCAGCCATCGCCGTCTTGACCAACGGGGAGTTGGCGATGGCCATCCCGACAGTTCGGGCCGACGCTCGAGAAGTCGCACCGGATACATCCACAGTGATGAATTTGCTCGCACCCTCACCATCCCTGACAACCTGGGTCGCCAGATCGACGTAAAGTGATCGCAAAGCTTTCTTGAAGTCTTTCAGGATTGGATCGGAAACCCTAGCTGGCTGCCGATTCATCGCTTTGCCTGTAGCCGACAGTACGACACTGTCGCTGGTCGAGGTGTCACTGTCGACGGTAATACAGTTAAATGACTCACGGATAGCCGCGTTGTGCAGCGACTGGAGAACTTCGGCAGAAATTCTGGCATCCGTAAATATGAAGGCCAGCATGGTGGCCATATCTGGGGCTATCATTCCGGATCCCTTGGCGATCCCCGAAAGAGTTACCTCCCGGCCACCAATCTCACATAGTCGGGAGGCCCCCTTCGGAAAAGTGTCGGTTGTGGTGATCGCCCGGGCCGCCTCCGGCCATCCGTCGCCTCCCAGGCGGTCCACAAGCTTTGGCAACGCAGTATTTATAGGGTCGACGGGCAGCGGTTCGCCGATCACTCCAGTCGAGGCGACCAACACGTCTGACGGGCGGCACGCCAGTTTCTTAGCAACAGCCCCGGCCATCCATTCGACAGTCTCAACGCCCTGCTGTCCAGTAAAGGCATTGGCATTACCGCTGTTTACAAGCAGGGCCCGCACACGACCCCGGAGAACCTGTTTACGGCACCAACTGACCGGTGCAGAGGCTGTACTTGAACGGGTAAACGATCCGGCAACGGTGGTACCCGGCTCCAGCTCGACCAGCAGCAAGTCGGATCGCCCGCGATATTTGATGCCTGCAGAGCACACCGCCAGTCGAACGCCTTCAACTGCTGGCAAACGTGGGAACCGCCGGGGCGCAAGCGTCGATCGGGTCACCTTCGGCATGTTATCTGCCCGCTATCTCGGTATCGAAAAAAGTCAGAGTTTTCCGTGACAGTGCTTGTACTTCTTTCCGGAGCCGCAGGGGCACGGAGCGTTTCGACCCACCTTGGGCTGTGTACGGACGAACGGCTGTCCGGCCTCGCCGACTGCTGGATCAGGACGCGGACCTGCTTCGGCCAGAGCGCCAGCGCTGTGGACCGGAGCAATCACTTCTGCCGGTGGTCTTTCCGCCGCCGCATCCGGGTGCAGGTATTCGCGTGATTGATGTTCCTGCGCACGCCGCTGAACATCCAGTTGTTCCACCTCGGCCTCAGCCTGGATCTGCACCTTGGAAAGAATCGAAATGGTTTCGTGCCTCACACCGTTGAGAACATCGGTGAACATCTCAAAGGCTTCCCGCTTGTATTCCTGTTTAGGGTTTTTCTGGGCGTAGCCGCGCAGCCCAATGCCCTGACGCAGATGGTCCATCTGGGCCAGGTGCTCTTTCCACTGCTCGTCCAGAACACGAAGCATGACCGCTTTCTCCAGGTGACGAATGACCGGTTCGCCGACCGACTGCCCCTTCCGGGAATAAGCGGTTCTGACCTCGTCATCGATTTGCCGCCGAAGGGACTCTTCATGCAGGTCGCTGTCCTTCTCGAGCCACTCAGATACCGGCATGGTCAGACCGAATGTTTTCTGCAGATCACTTTCCAGTCCCTTGATATCCCACTGTTCTTCCAGGCTCTGCGGCGGCACGTGAATATCAATTACTTCGTTCACTACTTCATTCTGGGCAGTCTCTATGGTCTCCGAGATATCGTCGACCTCCATCAGGCGATTGCGCTGTTCGTAGATAACCTTGCGCTGTTCATTGGCCACGTCATCGTACTCCAACAACTGCTTACGGATATCAAAGTTCCGCCCCTCGACCTTTTTCTGAGAATTCTCGATTGCGCGGGTGACCCAGCTGTGTTCTATTGCTTCACCCTCTTCCATC
>CAZEKE010000184.1:0-5757 GCA_964512815.1 uncultured Acidiferrobacteraceae bacterium | reverse complement strand
GGCCTGAATCCACCCACCCGTACCAGCTGCCGGTCTCCCAGCGACAGTAGCACCCACGCAACCGGTCCGGCATCGCCAAAACGGTGTCATAATCTGCGGACCTCGGCAAGGACATCGTCATCTAACGGTCGATGTGTGCTTACGACAGGATCATTCGTCGAGTGTGGTCAAGCGGCCGTCGCAGTCATGTCAGCATTGATCCGGGCAAGACTCCCCGGAGCCGGCTCGTCGACCAGCGACATCGACGGTATGTGCGCCTTGAGCCGCTGGTGAAACTCCAGAACACCGATTTCCAAATTAGACAGGTTGTTCATCGGAAACACACTGGTCTGAGCCGCTTCCTGCAGCCAATTGCCCAGCGCGAGGTCTTCCTGATACGCCATGCGGTCAATACGGGCACTCAGATAGCGGCTGACTTCCTGGTCGCGATTCGCTCCGAGCAAGGTGTATTCCCGACTCAGGACCCGAGTGCTCTCCGGACCAGACGGCAACGACATGTAGAAACCCGCCTTCTCCGGATAGAAGTAAATGACAGCATTAGGAAAAATGCCGAAATAGAGCCACAAATGGCGGTTCTTTTCCGGTAGGTGGGTCTGCTGGGGAAGTAGTGACTTGTAGCGGGCAACACTCCAGTTGCGAGCCGGGTGATCGTCGACGATTCCGCTGGAGAACGGAATATCACCGATCCGGCTGTCCTGATAGGTACGGCCGTAGAGTTCCTGAAGCGCCGGGTGTGCTGTCGGTACGTGGTAGCCCTCGTTGTCCACGTCGTGGAAAAACTTCCAGTTGTATGTGACGGCTTCCTCGGTTTCACGGCCCCAGGGCCGCATGTCGGTAAGACGGTACGGGGCAACCTGATCGCTGATCGGCGCCAGCTGCTCGGCAACGGTGGGTGTGGAACCTTCAAATCTCACGAAAATCAGCCCATGCCAGGTTTCCAGGGTGATCGGTACCAAGCCGAGTTGCCGGTTGTCGAGTTCCGGGAATCCCGCCGGGCGCGGCACGCTCTTGAGGCTTCCATCCAGGCGATAGGTCCAGCCATGGAAAGGGCAACGCATAATTCGTCCGCAGTGTCCCTGTCTGGCCGTCACCACGCGGGAGCCTCGGTGCCGACAGACATTATGAAACGCACGAAGCTCGCCCGAACCGTCGCGAATCACAACCGCGCGTTCACCAGCCACTTCGAATGTCAGGTAATCGCCCGGCTGCGGCAAATCGGATTGATGCCCGACCAGCATCCACTGCCTGCGAAACAGCACTTTGATTTCGAGTTGAAACAACTCCTTACTGGTGTAGGTCCAGGGTGCGAGCATGCCGTTGCTAGAGAGTTGTTTTGTCACTGGAATCTGCCGGGCGATGCCTCATCACAGTTGGATCGACATCGTTCTAGAACTGTCATTCAGGCAGCAAGGATAGGCCAAGTTCAAGTGAACGTCTATCCGATCAAAATCGTTTTAGCCAGCGGGCTCATCCCGGTTCCAGTCGGACCCAAATAAGAATTCTCATTCCGGCCTTTCAGCTTTTTCAGACGACTGTGTAGACTCGCCCACCGGATTGCTCAGAGCCCCAGCACATGGAAGGCCGAAAAACACTCGTCAGCACTGATTTCGATGTCCCGGAGGCTCTTGAGACCGCCCGGTTCAGGCTGCGTATGCTGACCATCCACGATCTCGTCAGGGATTTTGATGCGGTGATGACCAGTAGCGACCACCTGCGAGAGACTTTCAGTGTCATCACGGATTCCAGCTGGCCTGAGGGACTGACGCTGGAAGATAATCTGATAGACCTCGGCTGGCACCAGCGGGAATTCAGCCTTCGCTACTCATTCGCTTATACGGTCGTTACACCGTCAGAAGACCGCTGCCTGGGCTGTGTCTACATTAATCCAAGCCCCAAGTCGGACTATGACGCCATGGTGACGATGTGGGTTCGGGCAGAAGAACTGGAAAGCCCGCTCGATGGTGAACTTTATTCGTCGGTCAGATCCTGGATCAGTTCTCGGTGGCCATTCGAACGGACTGCGTACCCCGGCCGGGAGATACCGCTGGACTTGTGGTTTACACTGCCTGACTAACCAATGCTGACGATGGAAGTTGAACATGTCCACACTGCCCCCAGAGATTTTTAAAGCCTACGACATCCGTGGCATCGTTCGTGAGTCCCTGACAGAACCGGTCGTCGAATCGATCGGCAGAGCTGTGGGCAGCGAAACACTGGATGCAGGAGAGAGCACGGTTGTCATCGGCAGAGATGGCCGTCTGTCGGGCGCAGAGATGGCCGGGGCACTGGCCAACGGCATTCGCGCCACGGGCTGTGATGTGGTTGATATCGGTGTGGTGCCGACGCCATTGACCTATTTCGCCACACACCATCTCGGCATCGGTTCTGCGGTCTCGGTCACGGGCAGCCACAATCCCCCGCAATACAACGGCTTCAAGATTATGATCGCCAGTGACACCCTTTCCGGCAGTCGCATTCAGGGTCTGCGGCATCGGATAGAAGAGGATGACCTCGCGAGCGGTGCCGGCGCGGAACGCAGCGAAGACATCCGTTCGGCGTACTGCAACCGGGTGGTCGACGACATCTCTCTCCAGCGGCCGCTGAGAGTGGTGATCGACTGCGGTAACGGTGTCGGCGGCGGCATCGCTCCGCAACTGCTGCGCGACATCGGTTGTGATGTGATCGAGCTGTTCTCGGAAGTCGATGGCACTTTCCCCAATCATCACCCCGATCCCAGCCAGCTGGACAATCTGAAGGATCTCATCAGGGTGGTCTCGGAGACTCAGGCCGACTTCGGTATGGCACTGGATGGCGATGGTGACCGGCTCGGCGTTGTGTCGGCAGATGGAAGCGTCATCTTTCCCGATCGGCAGCTGCTGCTGTTTGCCCAGGACGTCCTGCAGCGCGAACCCGGTGCCGAGATCATCTACGATGTCAAATGCTCACGGGTACTCCCTGAAGCCATCGCCGCCGCCGGTGGCCGACCGACGATGTGGAAGACCGGGCACTCATTCATCAAGGCAAAACTCAAGGAAAGCGGTGCTGCGCTCGCCGGAGAGATGAGCGGCCACATCTTCTTCAAGGAGCGCTGGTACGGTTTTGACGACGGTATTTATGCTGCGGCCCGGCTCTGTGAACTCCTGTCGCGGCAACCCGAATCCCCCGCCGCGGTGTTCTCGGCCATCCCCGACACGGTCAGCACGCCCGAACTACGCCTCGAAATGGGTGAGGGTGAGCACCATACCCTAATCGATCAACTGGTTCAGATCGCCCGGTTTCCCAATGGAGAGATCTGCAATATTGACGGCGTTCGGGTTGACTTCGAGAACGGATTTGGTCTGGCCAGGGCTTCCAACACTACTCCGACAGTAATACTCCGGTTCGAGGCAGACGACACGTCAATCCTTGAAGACATTCAGGCCCAGTTCCGCTCCCAATTGCTCTCGATCCGGGCCGATCTGGACCTACCCTTCTAATGATCAGCCACCCTTTAGGTCTGGTCGTCTACCTCCAGCGCACTGGGTTGGCGATAACCCCGCGGAAGGGCCCGGCCCCGCTGGGCCCTGGCACCCACGTAATTCTCGAAATCTGAGGGCTTTAGCTTCATGTGCTGGCGACCTGAATGAATGCGCAGCCGCTGGCCTTCCTGAAACACGACCGTACCGACCACCTTCTCCTCGCCGGACTTGTAACGGGCGGTAGGGATATTGATGATCTTGACGCCTTTGCCTTTTGCCAGGATCGGCATCTCGGCGAGCGGAAAAATCAGCAGCCTGCCGGCTGTGGTCAGCGCAGCGATCCAGTCGTCCTCGTGGTCAAGTACGCGTTGCGGGGGCAGGACACCCACATCCCGGGCCCGAAGTACCGCCTTGCCGGCCTTGTTCCGGGTCACCATTTCCTCCAGCGGCGCAACAAACCCGTATCCCGCGTCGGTTGAAAGCAGGTACAGGTCGTCGCTGCTGCCAATCATCACGCCGCAGAAAGTCGCCCCCGCAGGTGGCTTGAGTTGCTTACCCACCGGTTCGCCCAGACCTCTCGCGGAAGGCAGGGCGTGTGCCGGTAAGGCATAGGTGCGGCCACCCGAGTCTATGGTCAGTAGGGGCTGATTGGTCCGCCCTACGCCGGTGTGCAGATAACCGTCGTCACCCCGGTAATTCAGTTCGCGCGGATTGACTTCTGTTCCCTTGGCCGCCCGGATCCAGCCCTTCTGTGACAGCACCACTGTGATCGACTCCGACGGAATCAGATCGGTCTGATCGAGCGCTCTGGCAGCACCCCGCTCGACCAGCGGTGAGCGCCGTTCGTCCCCGAACTCCTCGGCATCACTGAGCAGTTCATCGCGCACCACACGCTTCAGCTGGTCCCGGGACTTAAGTATCTTCTGCAGCTCCCGTTTTTCGCGGGCGAGTTCCTGTTCCTCACCCTTTATCTTCATCTCCTCCAGGCGCGCCAGATGGCGCAGTTTAAGATCGAGGATTGCTTCCGCCTGCTCTTTGGACAGGTGAAAGCGTTTCATTAGAACTGGGCCGGGTTTGTCCTCCTTTCGGATAATCTTGATCACCGCATCGATGTTCAGGAACGCGATCAGCAGCCCTTCCAGAATGTGCAAGCGCTTGATTACCCGATCGAGGCGGAACTGCAGCCGCCGCCTGACAGTCTCCAGCCTGAAATCCAGCCACTGCCGGAGCATCTGCTTGAGGTCATAAACTCGGGGCCGGCCGTCCAAACCGATCGCGTTCATGTTGACTCGATGACTCTGTTCCAGGGACGTGGTGGCAAACAGGTGCGCCATCAGAGCCTCCTGGTCCACACGGTTGGACCGGGGTTGGATGACCAGCCGGGTCGGGTTTTCGTGGTCCGACTCGTCCCGCACATCGTCGACCAGCGGCAGCTTTTTGGCGCTCATCTGTGCTGCGATCTGTTCCACCACCCGTTCACCGGAAACCTGATACGGGAGTGCCGTCACAACAATATTGCCTTCATCCTCCACCCAGACCGAGCGCTGGCGAACCGAACCGGAACCGCTGCGGTAGATCTCGCGGATCTCCTCCACCGGGGTAATGATCTCCGCCTCGGTGGGAAAATCAGGCCCCCGGATGTGCTCGAGGAGTTGATCCACACTGGTACGGCTGTTCTCCAACAATCGCACACAGGCCGATACGACCTCTCGGACATTGTGCGGCAGAATATCGGTTGCCATGCCGACTGCGATTCCCGAACCACCGTTCAGCAGGATCGCCGGCAGGCGTGCCGGCAGAATTCGGGGCTCGTTCAGCGTCCCGTCAAAATTCGGACCCCAGTCAACGGTTCCCTGCCCGAGTTCAGAAAGAAAAATATCGGCAAATCTCGACAGCCTAGCCTCGGTATAGCGCATGGCGGCAAAGGACTTAGGATCGTCCTGCGAACCCCAGTTCCCCTGACCGTCGATCAGGGGATAGCGGAAACTGAAGGGCTGGGCCATCAGAACCATTGCTTCATAACAGGCTGAATCACCGTGCGGGTGAAACTTTCCCAACACATCGCCCACCGTTCTGGCCGATTTCTTGTGCTTGTTGCTGGCGCTCAGGCTCAACTCGGACATCGCGTAAATGATTCTCCGCTGGACCGGTTTCAGCCCGTCCGCAAGGCTCGGCAGTGCGCGATCGAGAATCACGTACATCGAGTAGTTCAGATACGAACGCTCAGTAAATTCAGACAGAAAAACCCGCTCCAGCGCCCGCGGGGCGGGGTTTGCTATGCGGGTCTTGCGTTTGGCTG
>CAZEKE010000183.1:0-3206 GCA_964512815.1 uncultured Acidiferrobacteraceae bacterium | reverse complement strand
TCGGTATGCCCCTGCCAGCCCGTCAGGGGATTCTCTGCGCCGGACAGGTGACGATCGGCAATAAACAAATAAGCTGGACCACCAGGTCCTGCATTGAGATATTTGTAGGTGCAGCCGACAGCAAAGTCGACATCGGCTGCGTTAAGGTCCACGGGTACCGCACCCAGAGAATGGGAGAGATCAAAAAGAACCAGAGCACCGCATGAGTGGGCTTTTTGCGTGATGCGCTGCATATCTCTAATCAACCCGCTGCGGTAGCTGATGTGCGTGAGGGTGACCACCGCTGTGTCTTCGGTGATCAGTTCCAAGATTGAATCGTCATCGACACCGCCCAGCACAAGCTGATGTTCCGGGTAGAAGTGGTCGAGCGCACCCTGCACGATGTGGAGGTCCGATGGAAAGTTCTCGCCCTCGGAGACGATTGATGTTCGATCCGGCCGCAGACGCAGCGCCGTGCAAAGCAGCTTGAAGAGGTTGATGGATGTGGAATCCACGATCAGGACCTCGCCGGGAGCAGCGCCCATGAGCGGGGCCAGTCGATCGCCGAGTGTCAGGGGCAGTAGGTGCCAGTCTCGGGCGTTCCAGCTCCGGATGAGGCCGGTGCGCCAACCGTCCAAGACCGCTTCCTGCATACGTTGAGGAACATTGACAGGCATCGCACCAAGGGAATTCCCGTCCAGGTAAATAAGTTCATTGGGAAGATCAAAAAACTTCCGAAGGTCGGATAGGGGGTCTGCAGTGTCTAGACCGCGGGCGTGCTTGAGCCCTGAGTCCTGGCTGTCGCGTAGGGATTGGAGTGTCGTGTTCAATTGCTTACGCCGGGTCGGGTTTGGCACGAGATTTTCTGAAAAAGCGATGTCTCTGAATCGGCAATATCAAACATAACATCAAAATGATGGCGTTCGTCCACCTGGATTATCTGCAGGTGGTGACTGACTCCCAGGCAGTGTTGCGCATATTCCCTTGACTGGCGGATAAATTCATCGGTTTCACGTTCTGCGTAGATAATCACGATTTCGACTGCTGGATCCGGTGAATGGTAGAGAGGACTCACCTCCCTTGCAGACTCGGGATCCAGCCCCAGCGGCTCATTGACATACGTGTGACAGATCGGTTCGAGGTCGTAGATGCCGCCGATCAGTATGCTTTTTACGGGGTGCTTTAGTGGTCTGCTGTCGTCCTCGCCTGAAAGATCGGGTGAAATGGCGCAGGCAATCAGATGGGCGCCGGCAGAATGGCCGATAGCCGAAATATTGTCAGAGTCATAGCCATATCGACCGGCATTGGCCGTCAGCCAGTCAAGGGCCCGCCGGCAACGGGTGATCATCCGGGCGACGGATGCGCCGGGGGCAAGACCGTAATTCAGGGTTGCAAAGGCGTACCCTACCGACAACCAGGCCGGGGCAGGAAACGCGTGTTCGTTCTTTGACAGTTCCTGCCAGTAGCCGCCATGTACGAATATCACCAGTGGAAAACCGGAGCCGTGCAGAGACCGGTCAGGCAGGAAAAGATCGAGGCACTCGTCTTCGGTGTCACCATAGTAAAGGTTCTCAATCATTCGATCAGACAACCTGCGTTTGGCTTGCATGGAGGATTCTTTGTAGTGGCGAATGAAGGGCTCTATATCACCGACCATACTGCTGGGGGAGTAAGCGCGCGCCAGGTCGCCGGGTTTGAGTGATCGCCAGTCCACGTTTCAAATTGTTAAACAGATTATGCTGGGTGCCGTATTTTATCCTAGCCTCAAGGACCGTTTGGGCAGGCGGAAGTGTCCAGAATGCTTGCTTTTCGGACGTATAGCGGTAAGGTAAGGTACGATTGATTCTCCATTAATGCGGGATCAAGGACTTGGCTTGAAGGACTGCCGGACGTGCAGGTGCTACTGGATATTCGAGAACTGCTGATCGAAGCCGAAATTGACGGTCAGTGGCGTCCTATTGTCAATCGACTCGACCTGTCTCTCGCTGAAGGCGAAATCGTCGGCTTGATCGGCGAATCTGGTGCCGGAAAATCGACCCTCGGACTAGCGGCGTTGGGTTTCACCAAATCCGGATGCCGAATCGTGTCGGGTTCGATAAAACTCCGTGGCCAGGAGTTGACTACGCTGCCAGAAGACGAATTAAGACGTATTCGGGGTAACCAGGTCAGTTATGTTGCGCAAAGTGCGGCCGCGGCCTTCAACCCAGCCCACAGGCTGATCGAACAGTTCGCCGAAGCACCAGTCCAGCACGGTAAGATGACCAAGGCGGCGGCCGGGCAGCGGGGCCGGGCGTTGTACACACAATTGGATCTACCCGACCCGGACCGGATCGGTGAACGGTTCCCACACCAGGTGTCGGGCGGCCAGCTTCAGCGCGCCATGACGGCCATGGCCATGGGCTGTGAGCCGGATGTAATCGTCTTTGATGAGCCGACCACTGCGCTGGATGTGACGACCCAGATCGAGGTGTTGGCAGCGATCAAGGAGGCTGTGCGGTCCAGAGGCGCGGCGGCTATCTATATTACGCATGATCTCGCGGTCGTGGCGCAACTTGCAGATCGAATTATGGTGCTGCGCTACGGTGATCTTGTTGAAGAAGGTGACGCACGTACATTGTTGGCGCATCCAAAAGAGGACTATACCCGCCGTCTTTTGTCGGTGCGCTCCCTTCGGGAAGACAAACTGACCCGGCAGGAGGATACGGACCTGTTGATTGTGGATAAGGTTTCGGCGAGTTATCCGAACTCCACTGAAACCGTCCTCGACGATATCAGGATTCGTGTCGATAAGGGTACGACAGTGGCGGTGGTCGGCGAATCAGGAAGCGGCAAGAGTACGCTGGCCCGGGTAATCACTGGTCTGCTACCGCCTCAAGAAGGTGTGGTGTCTTTTAACGGCAATCCTCTGCCTCCCGCATTGCTCGACCGCCAGAAAGAGGAACTACGCGCTATTCAGATGATTTATCAGATGCCTGATATCGCCCTGAATCCGCGCCAGCGCGTCAATGAGATCATAGGTCGCCCGCTGGAATTCTACCTCGGCATGCAGGGTCAGAAGAAAAGAGATCGAATCCGACAGTTGCTGCGGCAGATCGAGTTGCCGGAGAATTTCGTCGATCGCTACCCAGCTCAGCTTTCGGGAGGTGAAAAACAGCGTGTCTGCATTGCCAGAGCCCTGGCTGCAGAGCCCGACCTCATAATCTGTGATGAAGTGACTTCTGCACTCG
>CAZEKE010000182.1:0-6126 GCA_964512815.1 uncultured Acidiferrobacteraceae bacterium | reverse complement strand
CCTGAGTCTAGACACTGCCGGCAGGCGCTGATGGCTGCAGCGTTCGGCGATCACTGAACGCCTGATTGAGGGTATTGGCATCCATGTATTCCAGTTCCCCGCCGACGGGTACTCCCCGGGCCAGACGACTAACGCTGACATGGGTTTGGTCCAGAAGATCTGCCAGATGATCAGCAGTCGCTTCGCCTTCCATCGTCAGATTGGTCGCGAGTATCACTTCCTGAACCGAGTTCTGTGCCACGACCTTCATCAGGTGATCGATTGCCAGATCTTCCGGACCTACACCATCCAGCGGTGACAGATGGCCCATCAGCACCACGTAATAGCCCGTATAGGCTCCAGCCTGCTCGATGATGTCAAGATCTGCCGGTGTTTCAACCACACACAACAACTTTTCATCACGTTTTCCGGAAGCACAAATCTGGCACAACTCCGTCTCGCTGAAATTGTTGCAGCGCTGGCAGTGTTCCACACTGGCAGTCGCTTCACGAAGCGCATCAGCCAGAGCACGGGCGCCTTCACGATCTCGCTCGAGCAGATAGAATGCCATCCGCTGAGCAGTCTTCGGGCCTACGCCCGGCAAACGGCGCAGCGCCTGCTTCAGACGGTCGATTGAGTGTCCGTTGCTCATGTATCAACCAGGCAGGTTGAGACCCGGGATATTCAGCCCGGAGGCCAGACCACCCATCTTTTCCTGACTGGTTTTCTCAACCCGGCGCACGGCGTCGTTGACTGCCGCAGCGATCAGGTCTTCCAGCACTTCTTTGTCGTCTCCCATCAGGCTATCGTCAATGGTCACCCGACGAATGTCGTAACGGCAAGTCATGACCACCTCGACCAATCCGCCACCGGCACTGCCTTGAACTTCGATTGCGGCCAGTTCCTCCTGAGCCTTCTTGAGGTTCTCCTGCATGGCCTGGGCCTGTTTCATGATATTACCCAATGGTCCTTTCATTGTTCTCGTCCTTTGTGATTGCCAGGCCTTACTGAATCCGGCACGACCGTTGCATCAAACACATCCATGATATCCTGAACGGCTGGATCATTGATCAGATTCTGATAGGCTTCCTGTCGCGAATCTTCAGCCCGGCGTCTTTCACTTGCCGCCGGTGTCTCCGGGTTTTCATCCGACCCGGCTTCCACTCTCTTCAACCGTAGCGTTCCGCCCAACCCCCCAGCGAGACTCTTCTCGATGGCCTTAAGACGCGACGGGCTGAACAGATGACCGAGAGAATCGGCCAATGAAACCTCCAGGGTCTGCCCGCTGAACCCACAGGGAGACAGGTTCATGGCGAGTTCCCGAGTTATTCCCCCGAGATCCGAGTCCACAACGAGATCAGCCCAGACATCGGGTTGCCCCAGATTCGGCGCTTCTGCCAGGGTGGCCGCGGCTTTGGGTTCCCTTGCGTCCGGGCGTTCCAATGCAGCCGGAGAAGCCTTAGGCGATCGAGATACCTGAGGAGAACCTGTTTCTTCGCGTGGTACACCGGAAGGTTTTTCCGGAGAGTCTGGTCTGAATGCGAGCATTCGCAGCAGAGCCATCTCGAAACCCGTAGCAGAATCAGGCGCCAGTGGCAGATCTTTTTTCGAAATCAGTCCAATCTGATAATAAAGCTGTATATCCTCAGGAGAAATCATATCGGCAAGATCAGCTATCAGTCCGGTGTCGCCCCCTTTGGCGAGCAGGGCATCGGGCACCGTCTGAAAGAGTGAGATGTCATGCAGGACAAGCAGCAGGTCATCCAGCGCCGCCATATAGTCCAGCGCACGGGAAGACATCCTGTTGCATACTTCCAGGACCATAGATCCATCTCCGGCAGCCAGTCCACGCAGTATCTCTTCGACGTAACGGGTCTCAATCATGCCCAGCATGTCTCGCATTTCTTCTGCCGTTACACCGCCACCACCAAAAGCGATACCCTGGTCCAGGAGGCTCAATGCGTCGCGCATACTGCCTGCCGCCGCCCTCGCGAGCACCCCGAGACCTGCGGCGTCGTGGACGATCTTCTCCGCCTTCAGGATCTTCTCCAGCTGGCCGGTGATCTGATCCGACTGCAGGACGCGCAAATTCAACTGCAGACAACGTGACAAGATGGTCGCAGGAAGTTTCTGAGGATCGGTGGTTGCCAGCAGAAACTTGACGTGCCCCGGGGGCTCCTCCAAGGTTTTCAGCAGTGCATTAAAGCTGTGGCCGGACAGCATGTGGACTTCGTCAATCAGGTAGATTTTGCAGCGGCCCTGTGTCGGCGTGTACTGCACGTTGTCTAGGATCTCCCGCGTGTCGTCGACCCGGGTACGCGATGCGGCGTCGATTTCCAGCAGGTCAATGAAGCGTCCCTCGTCGACCCCCTGGCAGGCAGTACATGTCCCGCAGGGTCGGGAACTGATTCCCTTTTCACAGTTGAGCGCTTTCGCCAGCAGCCTGGCAAGGGTAGTCTTGCCTACACCTCGAGTCCCGGTAAAAAGGAAGGCATGATGAACACGGTCATTGTCCAGCGCACTGGCCAACACAGACACTACATGCTCCTGACCGACGACTTCATCGAAGCTTCGAGGTCGCCATTTTCGGGCCAGTGCCAGATAACTCATCGGGGGTGATCGCTCAAACTATTCAGGCACTTTACGGGTGATAGTCTCTGGTGGCGGCGCCAGCCAGCCCGACCCCGGCACCCGATTCAACTGCTACGGCTGCTTCCTTCCGGACCTGACCGGGTTCACAATCTATCGCCACCGAGGAGACCGGCTGCCGCCGCCAGAACAGACCGAGGCAACGCTCCTCCCACGAGGGGTACGCTCATGATTCTAACACTCAGGCGTGAGCCTCGGCGGACACCGTTGAGGATTGAGCTTACTTACTGCTTACGGATCAGGCAGTAATGGGCATCCGCAGCGGAACCTTCATAGTATGGATCCATTTTCTGCTGCTCGAACACCACGCTGCCGTCCTCAACGAGCGACGCAAATTTTGATTCAAATCCAGCCGGTTTCCAGATGTCACGATGCACGGTACAGGCAAGAAGACCCGACCGTTTAAGCACTCTGAGAATCTCGTCCAGGGCGTTCGCGTGTACATGGCCATGGGTAAAGGTCCCGCAGGAAATGACTCCTTCATAGGTTCGGCTTGAAATTTCCAGCACCGAATTGAGATCGCCTTCGACAAGTCGCATGTAGCAGCCTTTGTCTCCTGCTCGAGTCAGCATTTCTGGAGAAAAATCCAGGCCATCAATTGTTCTGAATCCATGGCCGGCTAGATATTCACCGACCAGCCCGGTACCGCATCCCACATCGAGTATCCGTGCGGCTCGATCCGGCAGAGCCGCTGCGAGCACGTCGGCAATCATGCCCGGTGCAATATAATGAAGATCCTGTTCAAGGTGCTGATCGTAAGTCGACGCCCAGTCGCGATACAGCCGCTGAGCATCTTCGCTCCCACTCAGGGCATACGCCCGTTCCAGAAGCTGCGTGGCAGCATCTGAATCCTGCTTATCCGCGTTGTTCATCGTTTTACCCGATTGAGCTTTGTGCCCCGTCACCAGGCCAGCGCCACCATGGGCAGAAGTGCGTCACTGACCCGCCAGACGCCTTCAAGGACGGGCACACCGAGTATTGCAAGTCCGATCAGCGCGAGCAGCACCAGGTTACCATAGCGGGCATTCAGATACCGATATCGCTGGGAAAGCACTCGGGGCAGGAAATAAGGGAGGATATAGTGTCCATCCAACGCACCAATCGGCAACAGATTAAAGACCATCAGCAGAAGGTTTATCCGTGCGACAAAAATCAAGCTTTGTGGAAGCGCCTCGTCCAGTCCATACCAGCCAAAGCGCAGACCCACCAGGTAAGTATTGACGGCAATGACTGCGAGTATGAGATTCATTGCCGGACCCGCGGCCGCAACCAGTAACTCCGCATACCGGGACGTGAATCTGCGCGGGTCCGTTGGTACCGGTTTTGCATAACCGAAACCTACGATCATAACCATCAACAAGCCCATCGGGTCGATATGGGCAAGAGGATTAAGAGTGAGGCGTCCAGCCCGCTGGGCTGTAGTGTCACCACAGCGGCGGGCGACCCAGGCGTGACCGAACTCATGACAGGACAGGGAGACCACCAGAGCGACCAGGATGAGACCGAACAGGAACCAGTGCCCTTGAAAAAGGAGCTGAATCATCATTCAATCGGTCCTGAGTGGTAAATCCAGGTGGAGCGCCGCCTAACAATGACCTGCAGCACTCTGGCAGGTTTTCTGCAAACCCCGATTTTACGCTAGAGTAGGCAGTTGACTGCTCTCGAATGACTTTTTCTCCTGGCAAATCCTTGCGAGATTCTATGCCGCAGGCACCGGACATTTCTGTCGATAAACTCAGAGCCAGAGCCGGTCAGGAACGGGTCGTTTCCGATTGGATCGATGTGCCGCAGGACATGATTGATGATTTTGCCCGGATAACCAATGATCACCAGTTTATCCACGTTAACCCCGAAAGGGCCAAGATCGAAACCCCGTTTGGCGGCACCATCGCCCACGGGTTTCTGACGCTCTCACACCTGACACAAATGGTGGAATCGACCCTTTCACGGGTCGAAGGGACATCCAGGTCGGTCAACTACGGGTTTGACCGCATCCGGTTTATCTCCCCGGTTCCATCGGGGTCAAGAATCCGGGGGCATTTCGAACTTGAATCTGTCGAGGAAAAAACACCGGGCGAACTGACTCTGTACCACGATGTCACCGTTGAGGTCGAAGGACAGGACAAGCCGGCCCTGGCGGCCCGCTGGATCATCCGCCATTACCTCAGCTGATCAGCGTAGTTGCAGGTCTGCCACCAGCGGCAGATGATCCGAGGCCTGGCGGGCAAGCTTTAGCCGCGAGGACATGAGATTGACCAGTTCAAGATCACCTTTGATGTAGAGTCCGTCCAGAGGCCGCACGGGCGCGTAGGCTGGAAACGTTCTTATGGTCCCCTGACTTCCCCGGAAACCAGCAGGATGCAGGATCCGCCGACCGAGCATGCCCCAGATGTCGATCAGGTCGCCTGCAATCACGAGCGGGATACGTTCACCCACGGCGGAAACCGAAGGACTATTCAGCAGTTTTCTCAGCTGCAGGCGCCGTTCTATACCAGAAAGCCCGAGGTGCGTATTGAACAGATGGATGGTACGGGAACGCGGCCTACCTGGTTTCTGGTCTTCTACGGGTACGCGGATGCGTACATGCAACACGCTGCGTCTTTTCTTCGGTGCGATTGTGAGATCGACATTTTCCGATGCGGTGATCCGCCAGCGACTGAGCACTGCGTTACCATACTCGCCACCTCCGCGCAGCCGGACGTTCGGAAACCACGCGCGGTATCGGAAATCCAGCATTCTCCCGAGCAGATCGACCTGTCGATCACCGCCTGAGCGTGGCGACCTATTGGTGACTTCCTGCAGGAGCGCGAGGTCTGCCCCGTAATGTGCAATCACTTCGGCAACCCTTTCCGGCGCATAGCGCCGATCGACTCCACCGATACACTTGTGAATATTGTAGGAGATGATCCGAATTTTCATGACTTGTGCAGATCTTTATTTTGTAATATGAACCTGTAGCTCAGCTGTCCTAGAATATTGTAATGAATCCACTGCCAACTTCAGGCTGTCCGTAATTATGCACCGTACCTTTGTCCGCCATTACTCCCCCTTCATAAGCTGTGTCCTCTGTATGTCCGTGGTCCCGGCACTGCTGCTGACAGCTCTGACACCAGCACTCTGTCTGGGTGCCGAGCTGGAACCCTTCTCTGCGACCTACACGATCAGCCGGTCAGGGTTCAAAGCAGAACGGACCGTGGAATTATCGCGGGACGGCGCTGACTACCTGCTGACCGCAAAGACCACACTGAAGGGACTGGCCTCACTGGCCGGTCGCGACAGCGCAATAGAGACTTCCCGTTTCAGGTTCCAAGGCAACAGGATAGTACCGATCCTCTATACGGCGGATGACGGCTCGGGGAAACCGGAACGGACCATCCGCATCGAATTCGACTTCTCAGACGGTGTCAGCCGGGCGCAGGCACGCGGCGCGGAGCACCTGCTTAAACTGGACCAGGAAATTCTCGACCCGTTGTCCTTTGAACTGATGGCCCGAATCGA
>CAZEKE010000181.1:0-4732 GCA_964512815.1 uncultured Acidiferrobacteraceae bacterium | reverse complement strand
AGAAAAGTAAACGGTATACTGAAATATTCAAACGGTGCCAGGTTGCTCGGTGCCGTTAACCGGTAGGCGGAGACCAGACAGAAGACCGCCAACCCTCCTGCCGTACCCATGGCGATCAGCCACAGCCAGTCGGTCACGGGTGTCACGTGGACATAGCCATCGGTCAATAACACCAGAACAATAGCGCCGACGAGCGAACCCACCAACGCATACACATTGATCAGTGCAGTGGGCACGGTCTTATCAAATCGTTGTGCCGTAACGTTGTTGACCGCATAACCAAAGGCTGCGAAGGCCGGCAGAATCGTATACCAGTTAAAAACTTCACTGGCAGGCCGCATAACCAGGACAATCCCTAGAAAGCCGATCAGAACCGCAGACCAGCGCCACACCCCGACCTTGTGACCCAGCACTGGGATGGACAACAGCGTCACAAACAGGGCACCCGAAAACGCGATGGTCGATGCGGTCGCGAATTCCAGGTGTATCAGTGAAAGGTAAAAACAGAACTGCGCACCGGCCACAAAAACACCCCGAAAGAGGGCCAGGCGCCATTGCTGGATCACCCATGGCCGTCCAGCCTGATGCCAGGTTCGTGTAGAGAACAATATCAGCAATCCGGGAATGAAACCGAACACGTTACGGAGCATCGATAACTGCTGAGCTGGATAGCGTGCGCCCAGATGCTTGATGATCGCACCCATCACATCAAAAAGAAAAATGGCCAGCAGGATGATCGCTATGGCCCGGGTTAGCGATGAACCTCGGTCCTCGCCCGTCACGCGGAATCCGCCGGTTTGCCGCCATTTTCGACCGCATTCTGCTCGAGTAAACGTCTCATAAAGTCGAACGCCAGGGGATAGACCGCCGAATCACAACTGCCCCGCGGTCCCGCAACATTGAGCACCCGGATGAGGTGCTGATCGATCCACGACAGCGCTTCTTCAGGCAGTGGTGGGTCTTTCAGGTCAAGTAACAGACAGGGCTTGCTGAGCCGCTCGGCGAGCCGGATCGTCAGGGCAGTGCCACCCGCCGGCACCCCAAAGATCAGTACCAGGGTGCCATCGCTGTCACGAATGTTCCACTCGGTCCGCTGGGTGTACTGATCGCTTGGGGTCTCGTCAAGCGGATAGCATGCCGCAATCGTTCCATCCTCCGCGCGCCGACCTTTAGGGCACCAGCCCCCAATCGGCACATCCGAATCCCGCGCCGCATCGAGCGCGGCACGATCAACGCCGCTCTGACCGCCAGAGATGATCTTCGACAGCACCGGTAACTCACTGCGGCACACCAATCTCACCGATGTGTGCAAGCCCGGCCAGGTGATCATCCAAGATTGGCGCAACCTGTGGCCGCTCAGCAGTACACTGAACGCATCTTTCTATGGCTGGAAATTCACCACTCGCCAGGTCTCTGGAGTATGTACTTGTTACCAGCAGGTAGATGCCCGCCAGACTGAAACGCAGCCCGAGGTGATAGGGTCCGTTGTCACGCAGGTGTGCCTCGACCAGCTGCCAACGCTGCGTGAACACCTGGTTGGCGTTCCGGCGTACTGCACCGACATCATCGGCCCGCACCGCATATCGGTGCGGATAGTAACTGCGCTTGACCGGTTCCTGAACCTCAACCGCGTGGTAAACCAGCCAATCCAACAGCATTGCGCGCTGTGGGTCGTTCCACATCGGCGCCAGTTCATCCAGGCCGTGTCGATCAGCCAGGTAGAGCATGATGGCAATGGTCTCACACACGAGCGTGCCATTCTTATCCGTCAACGCTGGAATCGTGCCACGTGGGTTGATCGCCAAAAACTCAGCGGTTCGGTGTGCCCCGGCCGTGATATCGACGGTTTTCCTCTCAAAGGACAACCCGGCTTCAGCCAGGGTCATCTGTGCAGCGGTCGCCCGTGTCCCATCAAAACAATATAGTGTATACATGGTCTATTCCGATAAGCTTTGGTAACGTCCCCGTGCCATGGATGCGAATGTTACATTGCCAGTGATTTTCTCTAACACTGTTCCACCTGACCACATGAGTTACCGGGTGGTCACCCTGTCACTCAGAAACAATCCCACGGACAATCGCTGTCACGGGTTTTTTATCCCGCAACCATGACACTGCCTCAGACCACGCTGACCGTGCAGCCCGAGTGGATCGACCACAACGGACACATGAACGTCGCCTACTATGTACTCGCGTTCGATGTCGCGACCGATGCCGTCTACGAGACCTGGGGGCTGGGTCTGGACTACCCCGAGCGTGAGAACCACGCAATCTTTACTCTAGGGTTGAACGTTGATTATCTCAGTGAGGTATTCGAAGGAGAACCTCTGTGCGTGACCACCCAACTGGTCGACATGGATCATAAGCGAATCCACTACCTGCATACCATGTACCATGGGGATGACGGTCGACTGGTGGCCCGGAATGAGTGTCTGTGCATGAACGTCGACCTCGGAACCCGTAGAAGTGCGCCGTTCCCGGCGAGTGTACGCGAGAAACTGGAGCCCGTGTTTGCACTTCATCGCAAGCTGGAAAATCCTGACGGATTCGGCCGGACCCTGAGGATCGATCACAGATAAGGCCGATCCACACAGCCGACAAGTGCCGGTATTCAGAGGATTAGAGCTCTTTTTCAATCGGCAGAATGCGTGACAACGCCGCAAACACTCGTCTGAAAAGACCCGCGTCAGGCTCGGTGTCGTAGCGAATCCACAGACCGCTCTCAGGGTCGAACTCCTGCCAGTAGATCCTACCGCCATCATCAAGGTGTACCTGGTAGGCGATCAGCGGCAGCTGGGTCAGTGCCGACTCTGCGATCTTGTTGGCGAGTTCCGGATTTTTGATCACGACACCCATCTCGGTATTCTGCAAAATAGACCGCGGGTCAAGGTTCAACGAACCGATGAAGGTCTTCTCCCGGTCGAAGACGAATGTCTTGAGGTGCAGTCTGGATTTGGACGGACTGCCCACAACTGTCCCCGACTGGGCCGCAGCGTCTTCTACCTTCAACTCGAACAGATCAACACCGGCCCGCAGCAGCGGTTTCCGATACTTCGCTTAATGCCCATGCACCGGTATCACATCGTTGGATGCGAGCGAATTAATCAGCACAGTCACCTGGCTTCCCCGGTGAATGAGATCGGAACAAAGCAGATGCCCACATGTACAACGCCGCTATGCGTGCTTTACGCGAAACTGCATGGCCTTTCAGCCAATTTCAAGATCACCGACAGCAAAGCCAGGTTTAGGGGATTTGGCGGTCGGGAAAAAGTCCTGAAGCAGGTCAAACTCATGACCGGGGATCTCTGAAGTTCACCTGTCGGGGAGACCCCCGGCTTTTTACGTCACGGTGTTCGGGCTCAGTGCAAACGGCTCTTGAGCTGCTTGAGGATCAGTCCCGCCTGGTCATGCAGCTCTCCGGCCAGCGGATCCTCCAACAACGCCTCGATCTCCTGCCGAGCCGATATCAGCTCCCCGGTTCTTGCTTTCAGCGTTGCCAGTTCCAGGCGGAACACGGCCTCTTCCCCGGCCAGGATAACCATGGTCTCTACGACATCCCGGGCGCGATCAAAGTCACCGGCTTGCTGGGCACGAATTCTGATATTGTTCTGCAGACGCAACAGAATTGCCTTGTTCTCGATGCCGGGGTAATCACTGAAATCGACGCCCTGCTGGTCCGAAACGTTTTTCAGACGCTGTTTGATGTCAGCATTCGTCAATATCTGGACTTTGTTGAAGGGATCGACCAAGGATCTCTCACCGGCAAAGCGCATAACGATTAGAAAATGTGAAGGGAAGTTGATTCCGTCAGTCTCCCATCCCTGGTTGCGCGCCACATGTATGCAAATGATGCCCAGGGAAACTGGAATGCCACGCCTTCTGTCGATGACACTCATCAGATTGGCATTCTCCAGATCATCGTAAGTCGTACTGTCTCCGCTGTAACCGTGGTCATCGAAGATGACTTTCTTAAGCGAGGCAACCCGCGCAGCCAGATCAGTTGCCGAAGTGGCGTGCGCATGAGTTTTCGCTGTAAGTTCGGCCAGGTGGGCATGGTACTTGTCGAGGCAAGAATCGATCTTTTCCAGCCCGGCCAACAGCAGTGCTGTGCCGGCAAGATCGATATTCTCGTCCCTGCCGCTGACCGCCTGTCTCAGTTGCTCGAGTAATGCTTGCCGTGCCATCTGATGACTCCTGCTAAAGCCTCCGTGTTATCGGTCAGGGCATCTGTCGATAAGCACCACCAGACGCCTTTCAGGCAGACGCCCGTCCGAGGTCACAGAAACTGTGGGCGTCATCGTAACAGTGCATATGGGTGTGAACATGCCCCAGGAGGCCAGGGATTTGAGCTTCTCAGCCACTCATGGTCAGCCCACCCGACACGCTGATCACCTGCCCCGTAATATAAGCCGCGTCATCACTCGCCAGGAATGCAATAGCACCCGGCAGGTCATCGGGTGTGCCGATGCGGCCCATGGGCACCGCCCGCTGCATGGCGTTGCGTAGTTTTTCGGGATCACCTGCACCTTCGGAATAGCTCGAGAAGAGAGCGGTATCGGTGGGTCCCGGACAGACCACATTGAAGGTGATCCCCTGACGGGCGTGCTCGCGGGCCAGGGTACGGGCAAAGCCGATCATTCCGGCTTTGCAGGCCGCATAAACGGATTCTCCCGAAGACCCCACACGTCCTGCATCAGACGATACGCTCACCACCCTGCCGTATCCACGCTCA
>CAZEKE010000180.1:0-3949 GCA_964512815.1 uncultured Acidiferrobacteraceae bacterium | reverse complement strand
CGGACTGGTGGCTGAAGGACAGACCGTAGTCGACCGGATCTATCATATCGATCGCGGTTACGACTGTATTGAGGAAAAGCTGGCCCAGTGCGGAGCGCGCATACGGCGTGTGTCCAGAAGTCAATATCCTCACGCCGTATCGATACCCTAGCCGGATTGGGTCTTTTTTTTCAACGGCGAGCGCCGGTTAGAGGTGGCAGTTGTCTGGCCAGATGAATGCTTAGCACGGCTGCAGCGGATTCCCCGGCGCGGCGAGGACGAGCTGGTGCGAGGCATCCCGTTTTGATCGAAATTCCAAAGGGGTTATCATTCGTCTATAGGGCTGCGGTTGACCCAACCGGGTGAGAGAAAATCCCAGCTATGACCGCGAGACCAGTCGCTTGCCATGGTCTCGAAGACAGGCGGATGAAGAGGAGGATGATATGGGTGTTGGAGGCATTAGTATTTGGCAGTTGTTGATCGTACTGGTTATCGTGCTGCTGCTGTTTGGGACCAAGAAACTGCGCAACATGGGCGGGGACCTCGGCGGAGCAATCAAAGGGTTCCGCAGTTCCATGAAAGAAGTCAAAGGCGCTGATGAGTCATCGGATCAGCAGGCAGAAGCCTCGACCGCTGAAGCGGACGATGCCGGAGCATCCGAGGAAGTCAAGACCGAAAAAGTCTGACCGACTCCCTGGGACATAATCATGTTTGACGTCGGGTTTTCCGAGGTCGTCATCATTGCAGTCATCGCGCTCGTAATCCTCGGGCCGGAGCGTCTGCCCAAAGTGGCGCGGACTTTAGGGTTCTGGGTGGGAAGGGCCCGGCGTATGGTGGCCGATGTCAAAGTAGATATCGACAGAGAAATGCGCGAGAGCGAGCTCGCCGATCTGCGCAAACTGGGTGATGACATCACCGACGTCAAGGATGAGATCGAAAAAGCCGGCAATGATGCGACAGATGACAGTGGTATCGCGTCGGTCGCCGATTCGATTCGCGAATCTGCTGAAAACATCCAGTCGACTTTGGACGTCGCAGCGGAGGTCGCCGAATCTGGAGCCCGGGATGCAACGCCAGAAAAGACGGAAGAATCGGAATCCCCTGCCGCAACTGATTCAACAATAGCCCCGGAAAAGCGGGCGACGTCCTGACAGTGTAACTGATGGCCGAGTCGAGCAACCCTCCATCAGATCGGCCGACGAGTTTCATGTCGCATCTGCTTGAGCTGCGCGACCGCATAATGCGCGGCGGCGGCGCAGTGTTGGTGCTGTTTTTAGCTGCAGCACCTTTCGCCAACACACTCTACGAGTACCTCGCCCAGCCGCTGATGGCGGCGCTGCCTGAGGGAAACTCGATGATTTCCACCGAGCCCCTCGGGCCGTTTTTCGTGCCGTTCAAGTTCGCCTTTGCATTTGCAGCTGCGGTCGCCATGCCTTATCTGTTGTATCAGCTGTGGGCGTTTGTTGCCCCCGGGCTTTACCGTCACGAAAAAAGACTCGCGGTTCCGCTGCTGGTTTCCAGCAGTATCCTGTTCTACCTGGGCATCCTGTTCGCTTATTTTGCGGTTTTCCCCATCATTTTCGCCTTTTTTACCAGCACTGCACCCGAAGGGGTGCTGGTGATGACCGATATCAATGCCTATCTCAGCTTTGTCTTGAAGCTATTCTTCGCATTTGGTCTTGCGTTCGAAGTGCCGGTGGTAACGGTTCTGCTGGTCAAGATGGGCATGGCCACACCCGAGAGTCTCTCAACCAAGCGCCCCTACATCATCGTGGGTGCTTTTGTCGTCGGCATGGTGATGACACCGCCCGATATCTTTTCCCAGACCATGCTGGCAATTCCCGTGTGGCTTCTGTTTGAGGCCGGGTTGTATTTCTCAAAGTTGGTCAGGCCCCGGGAGACAGAAGAGGAGGAGCCGAGCGACGATCTGACCGACCAGCAGGTGTAGCTGGCAACTGACCATCGGAAATGGCAGCTGCGGCATGAGAGCACGATCGAATTCCAGTTGGTTGACAGGGCCTGTTCCCAGCGTTGCTCATCGTCGATTGACCATCGATCGAAGCTGAATGGCCGTCAAGAAATCCCTGCCCAAGGTTACCTCTTTCCGCCTGCAGCGAGGTGAACTGCTGGCAGACAAGTACCAGGTCCTGTCACGACTGGGAGCCGGCTGGGAAGGTGAGGTCTACCTGGTCCGAGAACGCGGCACCCGAATTGAACGCACCGCGAAAATCTTTTTTCCACGGCGCAATCCCCGTGACCGGGCTCTGCGCTTTAATGCCCGTAAACTACACAAGCTGCGAAACTGCCCGGTGGTCATCCAGTACCGTACACGGGATTCCTATCTGCACAACGGGACCAAGGTGTCTATCATGTTGTCCGATTTCGTGGAAGGGGAGCTATTGTCGAAGTTTCTCAAGCGGCAGCGCGGTGGCCGACTGTCCCCCTTTCAGGGCATACACCTGCTCCACGCCCTGGCAAGTGGCATCGAATGCATTCACAGCCTGGGCGAGTATCATGGAGACCTGCATACGGACAACATTATCGTTACACGCTTTGGATTGGGATTCGAGCTCAAGTTGCTCGATATGTTTCAGTGGGGCCCGCCTAACGCGGAAAATATTCAGCACGACGTCTACGACATGATACGGATTTTCTACGACGCGATCGGGGGGCAGCGGCACTACGCCCGGCAGCCCGGCGAAGTGAAGACTATCTGTCGCGGCCTGAAGCGAACCCTGATTGCGCAGAATTTCCGCAGTGCCGGTCGATTGACCCGACACCTCGAGAAGATGGAATGGCTGTAATCGGGAGGACGGGCGTGAATTCACGCGCAACCACCCGACCGCCGCTCAGCCTTTCGGGATTGGATCTGGATAGACCGATCAAGATTGCCTGTCCGTCCGGCGAAGCCGTGGTCTTTACCCAGGGATCCCCGGTGACCGGACACGAAAACGAAGATGCCGTCGGGGTGTTCTGCTGGGACGACGACGAGCTTCTGCTGGCAGTTGCAGACGGCGTCGGTGGTATGCCGAGTGGCGGTGCCGCAGCCGGGCGGGTCATTGAGGTTCTGGCGCACTTGCCGGTAGAACCGCAGGACGATCCGGTCGGCAATCTTTTGAACGAGGTCAATCAATCCATGCTAGCTGACAATTCGACCGGTGCAAGCACGGTGTCCCTAGTAAGAATCGAAGGGCATCGACTGACCAGCTATCATGCGGGTGATTCGGCAACGGTGGTCGTCGGGAAACGCGGAAAAATCAAATTGCGGACCACATGCCACTCGCCTGTCGGGGTGGCTCTGGCGAGCGGTGAGTTAACCGAACACGAGGCACTCTTTCACAAAGAACGCCATCTCTTGAGCAATATGGTCGGAGACAGCCGGCTATGGATTGAGCGATCTGAATCGATAGTGTTCTCTGCGTCGGATACGGTTCTCGTGGCCAGTGACGGGCTGTGGGACAACCTGTTTTTTGACGAGGTAGTTGAGTGTGTTCGCAAGGATCAGCTGGAACCTGCTGCCGGCCAGCTCGTCGAACTCGCCAGACAGCGTATGGCAACGCCTGACACACAGAATCCGGCGAAACCCGACGATTTAAGTTTCATCCTGTACCGAACCCATTAGCGTGGTCTTTACCGGTCAATTGATTTTTCCTCATCCAGGGTAATGAAGTCTTTCCAGCACAGAACAAAGCATCTCCTGATAAGACTAGCCTCGGTGTTATAGACGACTTTGCTCAATCTGGAGGTCTGGCAATACGGGGCATTTGGGCTGATTTTTGTCTGGAGCGGCTTTGTTCGGTCGGGGCTCGGTTTTGGAGGGGCTGCACTGGCTTTGCCGATGCTGCTCCTGCTGGTGGACAACCCGCTCACCGTGATGCCTATCCTCGCGGTGCAGCTGCTGGTGTTCAGCGCGTTCAGTGTTGTCACCCGACTGGACCACGTGGACTGGTTTTATCTGCTCCGGTCCTTG
>CAZEKE010000179.1:0-4607 GCA_964512815.1 uncultured Acidiferrobacteraceae bacterium | reverse complement strand
AGTGATCAAACTCTGTCGTCATTCGAAACCGTTGTCGTCGGTGCGCATATCTCCCGCACCGGCAGCGCCCGGAGACAAAGCGGGGACCTGACTGCTGAAGCGGTGACGACACCGGTGAATTCGGGCGAACCCATAACGCTTAGGATCACGGCCCGAGTCCCTTAGTAGCGCGCTGCCCTAGTGGATGATTTTGTGTTCCGTACCGAACGGGAATCCAGTCAGGTTGTCCGTACCTTCGGCGCTGACAACCAGAATACCGTGCGTGTGCAACATCCCGACCCACCTGACCATCTCTTCATTGGAGAGCGTCGGGTCGGGCGGTACGCCGTTTTCTATGGCGAGCGTTATGGGTCGTTCGGTCATGCCGTAACGGAACGTGTCCTTTATGCCGGCGTGTCGGCCAGGATGCTGTCCCAGTCGAAGTCATCAAAGAAATCCAGGTGCTTGGCATTGCACTGACCCTGAAATTCTGAACCGGGCCGAACACTGGCCACGCAGCGGTATCTCTTCCGTAACGCCTCTGCCTCGGGCGACTCTTCGATGCAGACTGTTACGATACCGGCAATCACACCGCCCTGACGCTCGAGCAGTTCAATTGCGGCGCCGCTGGTACCGCCGGTCTCGATCCATTGGTCAACCAGCAGGATTCTGGTGCCGGGTTTACAGGCCGGGACCCTCAACTGCAGAAGCTGAGGCCGTTTGCTGTAATTCACAAACTCGACCTCGTCAGTCGGTACGGGCAGTTTTCCTGCCTTGCGCACCGTTAATACGCCGCAGCCGAGGCGAACGGCCAGTGCTGTGCCGAGCACGTAGCCCGCCGCATCTACAGCCGCCACCAGATCGATACGCTCCGATAGAAAGGGCGCTAGGAGATCATTGACCATGGCATCGAATGCCCGGGCGTTAATATAGGCCGATGAGGGATCGAGCCAGGCGTACGACTCGTCCTTGACCCGGGGGGCCATGTGGCGGAGATACCAGCGCTGATCGTTATCCTTTTCCCCTTCTTTTGCGTTTTTCTCAAGGACAGACGATCGACGACAATTGTCCAGCAGCCGGTTTAGCCGGCTCCGGTCAATGTGGTAGAAATCGCCCGGTCGATTGATACCGGTGGCTACCAAAATGGCATCAACCTCCCTGGCGTAATCCCCGACGTTCTCGGGAGTGATCCCCGAAGCGATGGCGAGTGGATGATCATCTGCCCCACTCCGAAAGTCAGCGATCTTTTTGAGATCCGCGGTCTGGCCGGTCGCAGAACCTGATGTCGTGACCACATCCATCCAGCGAGAGGCTTCCGCGGCCGCCTGAACGTAATGAATCGGATCCACCAATCGCTGTTTCTTGAAGGCAGTACCTCCGAAATAGAGACCTGTCCACTCGCTGTCGGATCTGACGGCCGCGATTTCTTGTGCTTCAAACGCGTTTTCCGTCCGTTCCTCGATTCTGGCGTCATCAGCCCAGTAGGCATCGATGACCAAGCCCCGTTGTTCCATTTCTCCCAGCAGCGGAAACGCAACGCGCCCGGTCACACCCAGGAAATTGACGCCCATCCAGATGCTCGGAAATGCCGTCCGACACGATTCCAACAGCGGCAGAAAGGTCGCAACATCGAAGTCGTGATTGATGAGAAATACACCCTGGGCACCGCAACCCAACGCTAAGTCGATGTTCCGACTGACTTGGTCCACGTCCTGGACATGGATGACCGGCAACACGGCAGGTCCGACAACTTTGAACGCTTTGTGGAATTGAATACGGTTCACGGCACTTGTTCCATCTCAAATGCTTGATTAAGATTACTGATTCTAAATGATTATTATTTATTTTTTTAATATATGAAAGCGCTGGATATTCCCACTGATTTGTTGCGTACACTGGTTACCGTTATTGATTGCCAGAGCTACACACGGGCGGCAGAGGTACTCGGCTGCTCCCAGCCTACCGTCAGCCTGCACATGCGACGACTGCAGCGTCATGCCGAGGGTGAACTGATAATTCGTCAGCTAAAACCGGTTGAGCTGACCGCACTCGGCGCCCAGCTAGCGGGTTACGCGAGGCGGATTCTCGCTCTGCACGGAGAATTGTCTTATCTCACCGGAGAGAACGCAGGCTCCGAGACCGTGCGGGTGGGCCTGCCGACGGATTACGCCACCGATGCGCTGCAGTCCAGCCTGTTAATGCTTTGCAGATCACATCCCGGACTCAGCCTGGAATACCGTTGTGCCCTCAGCCAGTCCATCAGCCTGGACTTGGCGTTGGGCACTCTCGATATCGCGGTAGCAATCGATCAAGGCACCCTCGACCCACACCGCAGCCACACCTGGACCGTACAGCCCCTGTGGGTGACGGCACGGTCATTCAAGCGGTTAAGCGACGAGCCTGTACCGCTAATCGCACACCCGCAAGGATGTGAATACCGGCTCCGGATGACCGAAGCGCTGGATTCGGCCGGCATCACCTGGCACGTCATCTACGAAAGTCCATTTATCCAGGGACTGCAGGACGCGGTTGAAAACGGACTCGGTGTATCTGCGCTGACCCTACCCACCCTCACAAAGAAGATGAAGGAGTTACCACAGAATTATGATTTTGCGCCGATGCGTCCAATAACCATGGGAATCTTTTCGCGAAATACGCCGGCCAGGCCCGAGGTCTCACGGGTACTCAATCATCTGCTACAGGTCTTCGACAGAAAGAGGTCGCCAACACGCTTGAATCGAGCAAGCCACCCCAAGTAGATTCACCCTTAGCCCACAACAAACAAACTGACACTTCCAACAGGAGGAACCACCCATGAGTGACAACAAGCGCAAACCTATCAAGTCGCCGTCAGCGACAACCGATCTCTCCAGACGAAAGATTCTGCAGGGAGCCGGTGCGGCTTCGACCGCCACTGCGCTGGGCATACCCCTGATACTGGTGCCACCCAAGGCCCAGGCGGCAACTGAACTCAACATGATCGCCTGGTACGGGCACGGCGAGCCCGACATGGTCGAAGCGTTCGAAGCCAAACATAATGTCAAGATCAAGGCCAAGTACTATGCCGGTGGCGACAATATGCTGGCCCTGATATCACAATCCCCACCGGGTACCTACGACATCATTCTTTCCGATGCCGAATTCGTGCAGCTACTCAACGAAGCCGGTTATATCGAAAAGATGGACCCGAACGACTACAACATGGGCGATCTGTACGACGAGTTCACGCGTTTCCCGGGCCATTGGAGAGGTGACGATCTATATTCCGTGATCGTCCGATTCGGCTACCTCGGCGTCTCGTTCAACACCGATATCGTCAGCCATGAAGAAGCCATGGACTACAACGTACTGTGGGAACCCAAACTCACCGGCAAGGTTGGTCATTTTGACTGGCACCTGCCAAACCTTGGCTGCCTCAGCCTTCGGGATGGAAACGATAACCCCTCACCCTTCGACATCAATGACGCGCAGTGGAAAAAACTTCAGGAGACGACGCTCTCATTGAAGCCGCAGGTTGGCGGATATTTCGATTACGGCGGGACATTTGCGTCATTGAAAAACGGTGAAATTCATGCGATGTGCGGGATCGGTGATTGGATCACCGGTGTAGTCCGCAAGGACGGATCACCAGTCGATTCGGTGGTCCCTAAGCAGGGCGGCATACAATGGACCGAATCGTACTCCATAGGCAAAGGTTCCAAGAAACAGGATCTGGTCAAGGAGTTCATCCGCTACATGACCTCCGGGCCGGGACAGGTGCGTTCTTCACAGATGGAAGCCTATCCCGCCATGTCACCCTACAAGGCCGGCTGGAAGGCGCTCAACGAGGCCAACCCGGCGGAGGCCAAACGCCAGCGGATGGTCTTTGACGGACCGAACTGCCTGGATGACATTCGTGAAGGCCGTATTCACTTCCGAGGGGTCCCCGTGCAGCAGTCCCTGGAGGAATGGAACGAGTTCTGGTCGGAATACAAAAACGCCTGACGAGCTCAGCACAAACCAACGGGCCGGCCTATACCGGCCCGTCTTCTTTTATCCTGTCTGCAGGTCGCACAGTCCATGGGATCTAGCAGATCGAAACACCCGACCGGGACTGAAGTCATCACAACGGACGTCCTGGAGGCGTCACAGCCGATGCCACTGTGAAGAAAAGACAAACCGTCACGATCTATGGCCTGACCTGGTCAATGCCCATAGTTATCTGGCAGCTTGTTTTCTTTGTCTTTCCCCTATTGTTTCTGCTCTTGATGAGCTTCTGGCTGGTCAAGAATTACCGGATGGTTCCGGGATTCGACAGCGTCAACTGGGTCAAGATGTTCTCAAAGGACTACTTCTGTGACGGCTACTGGAGGACCCTGGGATTCGCTGCCGTAGCAACACTGGTCACCAGCATCATTGCGTTTCCCTGTTCTTTTGCATTGGCCTTCAAAGTCTCACCCCTGGTCCGGCGCTGGGCGTTGTTTTTCCTGATCGTGCCGTTCTTCACCAGTTACCTGGTGCGGATCTTCTCTTGGCAGATCTTTCTGAACGACAACGGCATCATCAACGCCATGCTGGGTTACGTCGGCCTCGGGCCGTTATCCATGCTGAATACCTTCTTTGGCACGCTCGTCGGTTATCTGACCCTC
>CAZEKE010000178.1:0-3960 GCA_964512815.1 uncultured Acidiferrobacteraceae bacterium | reverse complement strand
TTCCATGGACAGGGTGCGATGAGCGATTCTGATGGCGCACGTTTTGTCGGCGTATACCAGTCCGGAAAAGCCTTTCAGGGAACCGAATACGATAAGGACGGCAACGAAATTGCCACATATTCAGAAGGCGTGAGGAGTTCGAAGTAGCTCCGGGTTGTCTGGATTCATCCGCTGAACCTGTGGTGCTCTGACAAGGACCGTAGACCAGCGCACTGTGCGTTCGTTCGATAAGTTCAGTTGATTAGGCGGAAGCTGCTGACCGCTCTGACCACAGCAAGGTGGGTTATGATCTGAACTGACTGGGTTGTTGAATCGCCGCGGTCCAGTCGTCAGTAAGTTTCTTGGATAATTAATCGGAGACACCCGAAGGAGACAGCCGAATATGTCGGTATACGTAATGACTGAAGCCGTAGTGCACGATGTCGAGGCCTACGAAAAATACAAAGCACAGGCACCGCAGTATGTGGCGCGCCATGGCGGGGAATATTGTTGCCGAGGTGGAGCAGTGGATGTCCTGTTCGGAGATTGGCGCCCTGAACGGATTGTCATGTTGAAGTTTCCGTCGCGGGAAGCTTATGAGGCATTCATGTCGGACCCTGATTACAAGCCGTGGAAGGAACTCAGGGAATCACTGACTACCATCAAGACCCAGGTGATACTGGAGGGTGTTTAGGCAGAAAACCGGATGATTGCGGCCAGACGAACTCCGGAATCGAACGCCGATGCACAGCATTCCCTCACAGGAGTCATTTGATATGTTCGCTTATCTTTCTTTCAAGATCGCCCGCAGGTTCGGGATGCGGCCCGTGGTGGTGAATCTCATTCTTTTGCACGTTCTGATCGGCGTCGCGGTGATCGCATTTGGCAGCATGGAAAGTGGAGATGAGCAACAAACATCCGTACCGGTAATTCTGGTTCTGATGTACGTCATCCTCGTCGCGGGTGTGGGCGGGATGGGTCGATTGGCCAGCAGGAATTTCTTTCGCCGGCCCGACGAATGGGAAGAGCTCTAGGATTTTCGAAAACCGTATAGGAGAGGTCTGACAGTGCACCGGTTCACAAGTCTGGGGTCTCTTCTTAAGAAATCAAACGATCGTAAAACGCCGACAACTATCGAAATGGATTCTCGTATTGAAGCGGGCCTTCAGTCGCCTGCCGCCAGATGAGCCATTATCTCATCAGGTATTCGGTTCATTTTCATTATTACTCCTTTTCCGGAAACAAGAAGAGTGAAGTCCGATCCGGTGAATACAAGATGGAGGGTACGTCAGTCAGTGATGTGTCGGAACGATTCAGGGACTATTACTACAAGAATAAGGAAAGTTATTTTGTATCTCTGCCTGAATTTGGCTGGAAACTCACGCACCTGGTCATTGATAAAGTCTGGGAACCGCGAGCAGATCTTGACAGTGTTCTACATAGCATCTGGACGTATTACGAGAACCTGATCAAGCGAGTCGGAGAGGGGCCCCTTGGCAGGATGTAATACGGGACTAGCGAATTTTCTACGATGTCCCGTAGCTATAAAGAGATAGGCGGACGAGGTGACATCGATGTCTAGCTCCGGTTTCTCGTGTCGCTCTGATCCAAACGACGCTTGGGGAAGTTGCTGACATGGCGAGCAGCTTATTTGACGCGATGCTGCTGGTGGTGTTTGTGTTTCTGCTCGCAGGGTTTGTCAAAGGGATCATCGGCTTTGGCTTGCCGACTGTGTCGGTGAGTCTCTTGACGGCATTTCAGGGACTGGAGGCGGCCATAGTCATTATGCTGCTGCCTTCTTTGCTGACCAATGTGTGGCAGGGCGTAGTAGGCGGTCATTTCGTTTATCTGATTCGCCGATTTTTATGGCTTCTCGTATTCGGAGTGATACTGACCTGGATTACTTCACGCGCATTGACTGGAGAGAATCTGCCTTTGTTTGTAGTGCTGCTTGGCGTGGCAATTGTTGTCAGCAGTGGTTCGAGTATTCTGGGGCTGAAAATTCCCGATCCAGGTCGGCATGAGCGCTGGCTGTCGCCGGCTATTGGCGGCATCTCGGGTGGGATCAGCGGGGTGACGGGTGTATTCGTACTCCCTGCAGTGGATTATTTACGGGCATTGGCACTCGGCCGTGATCAACTCATCCAGGTGATGGGGATCTGGTTCAGTGTGGCGACAATCAGTCTGGGCAGTGCTTTAAGCCACCATGGTCTTGTGGTGGGTTCGCTTGGACTGTTGTCTGCGGTGGGTATCGTTCCCGCATTTATCGGCATGATTTTGGGGAGAAGATTACGTACTCAGCTGTCGCCGGATATTTTCCGGACGGTTTTTCTCATTGGGCTGTCGCTGGTCGGGTTGTATCTGATTGTTATGGGACTTTCCTCCCATATCTCTTCGGGCAGCTGAATTCAGCCTTTAATCAGATGATACAAAGCGGAGTAGACACTATGCACCGGAAACGGGACAGCGTGGAGGCCAGCTGTATTGCACAGCGTTCTGCCGACAGGGAGGAGGGGTGTATTTTTTGCGTGATGAATCCCGATGAACTGGTGGGCGAAAATGAACTCTGTTATGCCAGGACAGACCGTTATCCGGTGACTGAAGGGCATACACTGATTATTCCTAAAAGGCACGTGGCGTCTTACTTTGAACTCTATGAGACGGAGGTCAATGCGATTCACCAGCTCTTGAATAAAGTGAAAAAGAAGATAATGGAAGAGGATAGTCCGGTTTCCGGATTCAATGTAGGGGTGAATGTCGGCAAAGATGCCGGTCAGTCAATTTTCCATGTCCATATGCATCTGATACCCAGGAGGAAAGGTGATATGGAGAATCCCCAAGGTGGTGTTCGCGGGGTCATTCCCAGCAAGAGAACCTACTGAAAGGGTTTCTCAAGGGATTCCAAGCCGGATTGCTTGAATTGGGTTTAATGGTTGGAGAATCAGATAGATCTGATGTCTACGTCGAGTCCATCGGGTTGAGGTAGACGGGCGTGTGCAAGGGAATCTGATCTCTCGAGATTTCCTTTTTTTGTACTAAAAAGTTCAACTAAAAACTTTTCATTCCGGATATTCGGCCGTAAATTGTCCCAATGTAAAAACTGATTGGTACCTTTTGCCTGACCTTCGCCGTGCTTGCGGGTAGTGTGGGCGCCAGCTCGGGTGCTGATTACGAGAAGGGACTCGATGCTTTTCTGGCTGGTGACTATACGACGGCTCTGGGTGAGTTCAGACCGCTTGCAGAAAGTGGGCATGCCATTGCCCAGTTCAATCTGGGTGTTCTCTACGATAAAGGACTCGGTGTCCCACAGGACTTCGACATTGCACTCAAGTGGTACACCCTTGCTGCCGACCAGGGGTATGCAAGTGCTCAGACTGCACTTGGTGAGATGCACAACAATGGACAAGGGGTCCCCCAGGACAACAGAATTGCAGCAAGGTGGTATACCCTTGCTGCTGAACAGGGGCATGTTGGTGCCCAATACAGCCTAGGTCGAATGTATTACGAGGGAGAGGGCGTCTCACAAGACCACAAAAGGGCATCGGGATGGTTTGTCCTCGCGGCTGAAGAGGGGCATCTGTTGGCCCAGTCCCAGTTGGGTGTGATGTACGCAACTGGAGAAGGTGTCCAGCAGAATTTAGAGACTGCAGTACGGTGGTTTACCATTGCTGCCCGGCGGGGACTTCCCAGTGCTCAGGCCTATTTGTCCGGGATGTACGCATTGGGAAAAGGTGTTTCCCGGAACTTGATCCGTGCTCATATGTGGGGAAAAATTGCCGCCTCTAACGGCAATACGCAAGGAGGCAGGGTTAGAGACGACGTCTCTGAACACATGACCCCTTCCCAGATCGAGAAGGCAGAGAAACTTGCCCGTGAATGCATTCGCAAGCAATACAAGGGGTGTTGAGCAGAGCTATACCCCGACTTCACCCACCCACTCAACTTCAAAGGGTATTCACCGGAAGTCTTTTTCGTTTGGTC
>CAZEKE010000177.1:0-5839 GCA_964512815.1 uncultured Acidiferrobacteraceae bacterium | reverse complement strand
GGCCTGGATGTGTTCGAAACAGCTCAGGGCATCATCGACATTGTCAATGAGAACATGTTTGGTGCTCTACGCCTGACCACGGGTCAGAAGGGGGTGGATCCGCGGAACTTCGGTCTGGTTGCCTTCGGAGGTGCCGGTCCGCTACATGCCAATGCCCTGGCAATGCTCGTTCGCTGTTATCCCGTGATTGTTCCGCCCACGCCGGGTGTGCTGTCAGCCCTCGGTTTCCTTCAGGCCAGTGTCCGCAACGAGACGACCCGCAGCGTTATCCGGAACTTCTACGATGTCAATCCGGAGGAACTGGCCGGCATCGTATCCGGTCTGACTGAGAACATCAGGGACTGGCTCGCCGGTGAGGATATTGCTGTCCAAGACCAGACTTTGCAGCATGAGATCGACATGCGTTACCTTCGCCAGGGCTATGAGTTGTCGTTGTCTTTTCAGCCGGACAACATCAACCAGACAACACTGCAGGACCTGGGTGACCGCTTCCATGTCCTGCATGAGCAGCACTACGGGTTTAGGGCAGACTCGGTCGTGGAGATCGTCAACGTGCGTGTGATCGGTCTGGGCAAAGTTGCCGACATGAACCCACCCAGAGCCCAGCCTGGCAGTGCTGATCCGACCGCCGCCCTGACTGGAGAACGCCAGGTTTTCTTCGACGGCACCTCATTTGCCACGAATATTTATGAGAGAGCTCAATTGACGGCAGGAAACGAAATCGACGGTCCAGCGATCATCAGCCAGACCGATTCGACCACACTGATCCACCCGGCCCACGCGGCCAGGGTCGATGAACACCTGAACATTCTGATCCAGCCCCAGATACGGGCTGCCTAGACCCGGTACTAGCGAGGCGATATCCGTGAGCAGTATATCAGCATCACTGGAAGAACTGGTCAAAGCTAACAAGGCACAGTTCGACCGAATCTTCTCGACTCAGATGGGAGCATCGGCTGAACAGTCGGAAGCCAGTGCTTTCGTTTCTGAAACGACGGCTTCAGCGGCAGGACAGAGCCAATCCTCCCAGGACAGTGGGATCAGAAACACCCTGACTGACCGTTATGGCGACAACTGGTCACACGAGATCGTCGAGCACAGCATTGACGGGGACGAAGTTCGCGTTGTGTGCAGACTTGAAGCCGGTGGTGTGATCGCGACGCAACAGGGGAGCGCCAGAAGCAGTGGCAACGTCGGGATCGCATTGCAGCGCGCCAGCGATAACGCCCTGGCCCACTGCTACCAGGAATTGGATCCGGGTGCCTACCGTGGCAGCAACCCGTCTGAAGCAGCGAAGACTTCGACATCGGCTGTGCCTCAGGACACCCAGCCGTCGGCTGCTACAGGTCTTGCCTCTGGCAGGCGGCAGCGGCCGGGACAGCAGATAGATACGGTCACCCTGGACCTGATCGAAAACGCTCTCAGAAATGCGCGACATGAAATGGACGCGGTACTGTTCCGCTCGGCGATGTCACCCGTCATCCGCGAGCAACACGACGAATTTCCGATGATCACTGATCCGCGGGGACGGATGATTGTCGGCCAGTTCGGTTCCTATGTTTCCCAGATGCTCCGCGAGAAGAAGTTCGACCTGTCGCCCGGAGACGTGATCCTGCAAAGCGATCCTTACCAGTGCGGCGGCGCCATCAGTCACATCAATGACTGGCTAGTACTGGTCCCGGTGTTTCATCAGGACACACTGGTGGGCTTCAGTTCCATGTTCGGGCATATGATGGATGTTGGCGGGCCGGTTGCGGGCAGCATGCCCACCGGCGCAACCACAATCTACGGCGAAGGCATCCGGATTCCACCCATCAAGATTTTTGAAAAAGGCAAGGTCAACCAGGCGGCACTGGACCTGATCCTCAACAATACACGAACGCCGCAGATGAACTACAGTGATCTGATGGCAATCATCGCCGGAAGCCGTACCGGCGAGAAACGGGTAGTGGAGATCTGTGACCGGTTCGGACAAGAAACTTATTTCCAGGCCTGTGAGGCCCTGCTTGACCGGACCCGAGAGGCGATGAAGCGACTGATTACGCAAAACCTGCCCACGGAACCCCAGTCGTTTGAAGATTATGTCGACGATGATGGCTGTGGAAACGGTCCGTTCAAGATGAAACTCACGCTGTGGCGGGAAGGTGAGCACGCCTTCTTCGACTGGACCGGCACGTCTGATCAGGCACCCGGCCCGATCAACTTCTACCTCCACGAAGGGATGTTCAAGATGTTTATCGGGGTCTACATGATCATGGTGTTTGATCCCCAGATCCTGTTCAACGACGGATTCTATGACCTGATCCACGTCACCATGCCGAAGGGCTCCGTACTGCAGCCGGATTTTCCCGCCGCCTTGGGTTGCAGAACCCATGCTCTAGCCCGCCAGTTCGATGTCCTGGGTGGAGCACTGAGCCACAAAGCACCCGAACTGGCCACTGCAGCCGGTTACGGGTCCAGCCCGCATTTTCTCTACTCCGGAATCGACCGGGCCGACACACCGTTCCAGCTAATGGAAATCTTGTATGGGGGGATTCCCGGCCGCCCGCTTGGCGACGGCCTGGATGGGCATTCCTGGTGGCCGCTATTTGAAAACATTCCAACCGAATACCTTGAGATTTATTTCCCGCTGGTGGTTGAAAGCTACGTCAGCATATGCGACTCAGGCGGCGCTGGAAAGCACCGCGGCGGTAATGGGGTCGAAAAGATCTATCACATCCTGGAACCTGGAGAAGTATCGATTCATGACGACCGTCACCAGAGCCAGCCCTGGGGTATTCTTGGAGGACAACCGGGCGCCTGCTCGGAAAAATGGATCATCCAGAAAGATTCCGGACGCAAAGCCCTGCCGTCAAAAGTCGACAACGTGCAGGTCTATCCTGGTGATAGAATCATTTTCAGGACCGCCGGGGCTGGCGGTTGGGGTGACCCGCTGGAGCGCGAGGTGAACGCGGTCAGAAACGATGTAGCACGCCATCTCGTCGGCATCGATAACGCTCGGCAGGCGTACGGCGTCATCATCAACGAACGAACCCTTGAAGCTGAAATTCGTCAGACCGAGGAGTTGAGGCAGAGGATGAGGAACAATCGGTCTCCACTGGAGGTTTTTGACTTCGGCAAAAGGGCCGGCGAAGTCTTCCAGGGAGACGGGAGCGCATCGGGTAAACCGACTCCGGTATGAAATTAGGGGCCCAACCCATAACCACACGCTTTAAGAACGGGGATTCCACCCATGACAATTGAAAATTTGATCACTCTGGTCATCCTGGCCGTCATCGCGGTCGCGATCTTCTACATCATCTCTGTCTGGGTCTACAAACGGGCCCCAGCCAATATGGGTTTTATCAGAACCGGTTTTGGCGGGACGAAGGTCTGCCTGGGTCAGGGCGCGATGGTACTGCCGGTTTTCCACGAGGTCAGCTGGGTGTCGCTGGAAACCATCAAGCTTATTGTCAGCCGCTCGCGTGACCAGGCGATCCTGACTTCAGACAAGATCCGTGTTGATGTGGTGGCCGAGCTGTACACCCACGTCGGACACACCGAAGACGACTTATTGACCGCCAGCCGAAGCCTTGGAGAAAAGACTTTCGATGCCGATAACGTCCGGAATCTCCTTGAAGCAAAGATCATCAGCGCCCTGCGCAGCTACGCCGCCACCAAGACACTGAACGAGCTACATGAAAACCGAGACACATTCGCCAAGGACATCAAGACTCAGGTTCGCGACAGTTTCCAGGCCAACGGCCTAAACCTCGAAGAGGTCACCATCGTGCCCATGGAACAGACCGGCAAGGAGTACTTCAAGACCGATAACGTCTTCGACGCCGAAGGGCTCAAAATCATCACCGAGATCACGTCCAAGGCCAAACGAGAAGTCCACGAGACCGAAAAAAAGGCCAGTGTGGCCATTCGGCAAAAAGAACTCGATACCCAGCTAGAGCTGCTCGAAATTGAACGCCAGGAGGCCTTCGCCAAAGCTAACCAGGATAAGGCCGTGTCCAACGAGCAGGCTCTGCGCGTCGGTGAAAAACAACGTTATGTTCTTGAGCAGAAGATGGCGGTCGAGCAGAAAGAAATCGAGAACGAGCAGACTCTGGAACATCTACGCACAGACCGGGATGTCGCAATCATTGAAGAAGCGCGCAAACGCGAGATAGCCGAGATCGAGAAGACCCGGGTTACGGAACAGGAAAGGCGTGATCGTGAGATCCATCTAATTGCCAAAGCAAAAGAAGAGGAACTGGCCAACATTCAGCGAAATCTGGATCTGGAAAAAGCTGAGAAAGATCGGCAAATAGAACTCCATGAGAAGTCTAAGGAAGAAGAACTGGCTAAAATCCAACGTGAACGGGCGCTGGAGATCGCGGAAAAAGACAGGCATATCCAGGCTATCGCTAACGATCAGCAACGCCAAGAAGCTGAAATCCTGCGCCAAACCGCAATAACAGCCAGCGAGGAACAGGCACGCGAAGAGCGCATCAAGGCCAGTGAAGGTGCCGAAGTCATGATTCAACAGCAGAAACTTGCAAGTCGCCTGTCGCTACTGGATGTCGACAAGAACGACGCTTTTGCAACAGCAGCCCAGGAAAAAGAGATTGCCGAAGAGCAGGCCAGAATCCTGACCCAGAAGCAGCTGTTTCTGCTCGAGCAGAAATGGCAGGTAGAGCAGGAAGAAATTAACAAGGAGCTGTACGTCGAACAAGCACAGATCGACAAGGAAGCTCAGGTCATGCTTGAATCACAGAAGAAAGAGACAGCTGAAGTACAGCGATCCCTTGCCAGACAATCGGAAGAGCGGAACCGCGAAATCGCCTTGGCCGCCAAGGAAATGGAACTTGAGCACGCCGAGGCCCGTCGACTCGAGGCCACGACAGCCCGGCAAAAGGCGGAACATGAAGCCGAATCTGTACGACACGTCGCCGATGCAGAGCGGCAGCGCATCATCGATCTGATCGAAGCCGAAAACAACGCCGAGACCCGGCGGGTCGAGGAAGAGAACAAGGCAAAGATCTCCAAAATGCATATGCTCGCCCAGGCCGAAGCACGCAAAGAAGCCGCACAACGCGAGGCTGATGCCACCCTGACAAGAGCTCGGGCTTCGAGTGAGGCGCAACAGATCAGTGCACTCGGCATTGAAAAAGAGGCGGCAGCCAAGGGCCGTGCCGAGATGGAAATAGAGCAGTTACGCGTTGACAACACCCAGCGGATGCTCGAGGCGGAGGCCATCGGCATAGAGGCCAAAGCCGATGCGCTCAAGAAGTACAACCAGGCTGCAACATTTCTGGAACTTTCGAAAATGCAGATTGATGCTGAGCGTGAAGTGCGCAGTGATCAGGCCAAAGCCATGGGCAATGCCCTGCAGGGCGCCCAGATCCGTATGTACGGCGGCAGTGACGACGGCACCATAGACAACATTCGCAGCCTGTTCACGTCGGGCTTCGGCGTAGGTGAGGCTCTTGAAGGCCTGGCCCAGTCGATGCCGGAGGGACTACGGCAACGGTTTGCAGAAAACGGCATTCGCGGCTTGTTCGGTGCTCCCGGAGGTACGGGACGCTTCCAGCATGCGGTGACCGAGATCGGGGAACTCCTCACGCAGACGCTGAAAACCAAGAAAAACCGAGAAGAGACCAGTTTCAAGGATGCCTTGCTGCAGCTTGAAGAGGCTGCCGGATCAGACAAGTCCAAAGTCGATGCGGTGTCGCTGCTGACAGACTTCAACCAGGCAGGGGTTTTCGATGATGTCCCGTTCGAAACGGTCTGGAGCCTGCTGCTGGCGACCTCGAAAAGCGTAAATTAACCCCCGCGAAGCGGTTACGTCGTCATGCCAGAGTACGACGTC
>CAZEKE010000176.1:0-31335 GCA_964512815.1 uncultured Acidiferrobacteraceae bacterium | reverse complement strand
AAAGAGTTGTCAACATAACTCTCAATATTAGCTGCTGTTAGATTATCATCTAAAGTTTTGATTCTTTCATTAATAGAGTTACTTGTAGGACTTCCGGGAATAGCAGTATTTAAAGAAGTATCTACTCCGCCACTAATATCGGTTGATTTGTCGCTATACAATCCCATCTTTTCCCTCCCTTTTTCTAAACAGATTCTTCCAATATGCTGGCAAAAAAAGCAATTTTAGAGGCTACATCGGCGCGGGCTTGAAGAAATGCTCCAGCGTCTTTAAACATCACCCTCGGCATATCCCTCGTTTCTCCCGCCGCCAGTTCATTGGTGCCAGTCTGGGTTTCAACTATAATATATTTATCATTGGCAGTTTGACCAGAATCGATAAATTGGATTTCCACATTCACCGCACTTGAATGCGTATTGACCATGTGTAAAACTACGAGAGAGGTCTGTTGCCCACTGCTAACAGTATGTTGGGTAACCAGACCAGTGGTTAACAGAACGGGAGTCGTTGTTTGTTTTGCCATTTAATCCTCCTAAGTGATCACGGGCGTTTCTTTAAATAGTGGGTAAAGTGCCTCCGTATCCAACATCGAGGTCATATCGGACTGGAAACTGCCAGTCATGAAACCGTATTCACCGACCATGATGGATTCATTACCAAACTTTCTAAACTGGTGAGACAATCCAAGATCGCTGGATAAATCTACCAGCGTCAAGCTACAAACCAGAGCCTCATCATCTGCCGCCAGCGATTTTCCTATAACTCTAAATATCTTATCCGAGAATCCAGACGAACCCAATCCTCTGAAATGGCTCAATTTAATTTCATTTCCGACCGATAAACTCTTGAAAAAAGAAGCCTCACAGCCAAGCGTTACAACCACACGACCCTCAGCCATGAAAAAACTTTTATCATGTACGACTCCAGAAGCCGAGCTGGTGTGACTGACATAGGGAAGTTCCACGGTCTCAATGATAGCCTCTCCCAAATCGCTCAATGCCCTCGCCGAGTCAATCTGTTCCGTAGTTTTAAATGACTCTTTAAAGAAATTTCGGTTGTATTTGAATTTTATCGAACTGGAAAGAAACTCAACTCCAGTCATTTCAAAACTGTCTAGAATGATCTGGTCTTCTTTAAGTGTAGGCAGCCCCAGACGAGCCGAGGGAGATGGCATGGGTTGCGGAGCGGTTAGACCAATCTTTCCATCTGCCGTGATAATGATTGTAGCGTTCCACGATTCTGAAAACTTCTCAGAAAGATCTCTCAGGGAAATAGTATCATCGGTTTCGCAGAAACAGCCCACGATTCCTCGCTCATTGAATTGGTTTTTGACCGTGGTAAATGTCCCAGCACTGTCAATGTCACCAGCGACAAATCCATTTGACAACAGCAGTTGTTTGATAATATCGCTCGGATTTTGAAGGAGCGTTCCACTGGTTGTCCCGTCGTCCGTTAATCCTTTACCGTTCCAGCTTATCGGCTCCTCATCAGACCGATCGGCGTCAATGGGATCTGCGTCAAAATCAATTACGGTGACTTGTGTTGTTCCGTAGGTCACAACCGAGGTCGAATATCCGCTCCCTTGAAGAACCCCATATTTGAAAACTTGGTCAATGCTTTTAGCAGTTCCTAAACAAGCAACATAGCGATACTTGCTCTGGCTGGAAGCGGGATCAATTCTGTAAGCTGGCACTCCTCCACCGCTCTGATTAATCTCCCCAATAACTTGAGGGATTAGATTGCGTGGCGTAATATCTGAACTCGGTAAATCGGGAAAGGTCGTGGTGTTCAAACTGGGGCTTATTTTCTGGTCAAAAACCAGTAATGTTCTGTCTGAAAATTCGATTCTAAATGAATCGCCAACCTGCGACCAATTACTTGACTGGAATGAGGCTTGCTGGGTAAAACTTGCGGCACTGTCAACCGTCCCAAGATAAACCTTAACCTCTCGATTGATGAAACTTTCCGCATCTTTCAGTTCGGTAATCGCTCCATCGGAATTATCCAGATCAATCGAGAACCCATTAATCCGAAACTCACTGGGTAAAACAGATATTTCACTGCCAATATCCCCGATAGCAAGCAATCGCCCCTCGTAAAACTGGGTCGGTAACTGGATATCCCGAAAAGACCAGTACTTGGTTCCAGAATCCAAAAGGAATTGAACAAATATTTCATGCTGAGCCATTTAAGTTACCACTAATCCAAAATTGTGAGTAATGAAGACGCATCCAATGGAGGCTACATTGCTGTTTTGCTGTTCAATAATGTGACTTTCCTCCAGCCTCCCGTAAAAACCATCCGCCTCGTCATAATCTGGAATAAACAGAAGCGGATCAACACCTAAATCCATACTATCCAAAAAGGAATCAACCTCATTTCGCTCGGTTATACTCAGACCTCCAAAGGTCATTCCAACACGGGTTCCCTCAAACAATTTACTACCGATCATGGGAACTCCAATCTCGTTTTCGGATCGCCGAACCACCTTTACCCGTTCCTTTGTCCATTCTGGAAGAAACTGGGTCGATAGCGTCACCTTCACTCCCATGACCAAATAACCAACGCTTAAAAAATTATCTGAATGTCCAGCATCGGTTAAAGTAATGCTCCAATATCGATGAGCTACCGTTGAGGAGCGAACAGCCCATACCGTACCGCTTCCCAGTCCGTTGAAAGTGAACCCAGTAACTACGGACGAGGGATCGCTACCGCTTCCCCCCTTGATAGTTATGGTAGCTCCAGCCCTGAGGTTGGTGTTCACCAAAGCGATGGTGTCTATGGTTTGGCTGCCACTGAACTCAATCAATGTTTTCTGGCTACTTAGCCCAGCGTCAGCACTGCGGAACGGTTTAGAAACTGGGAGGGCAATCATATTCTCGGCAGGATACGCTCCGTTTTGGCTGGTCTCAGACAATGTCGGAGTCTGGGTTCGGGCTAAATTAAGGGAATCGAGAATGTAACTAAAATTCTTCATGAGGTTTCACTCACCACTTTCTTCACCGATGATCTTAGACCGCCAGTATTCTTTTTCAGAGCTTCCTTAATGGCAGAAATTAGCCGTGTGTTTTCCCGTGCCATGACTGTTGAAAGACCAGAGGTGACACTCGTGCCAATTGACTGGGCGGAAACTCCCGTAAAAGAACTCCTTATAGCACTGGGATTCCCTACCGTAACAGTAATCGGCTGGTTGATTTGTACTCCACCAGCGATATCATCCTTAATTTTTTCTGTATTATTAGCGGTTTTAAGAGTGTTGGCTTCTATTTTGGTAAGCCATTCATCGTTCGTTACCCCCACTGCCTCGATGACCTGTTGGGTATCCTCAAAATTACCCGTCTGTTCCGACAAATATTCAGCAACAGACTTGCCGTTATTGTTCAATGAAACATCCGTAAGGTGGATCAAGTCCTCAAAATCTCCAGAAATATCCCAGAGTATTTCAGCCGATGATTTCCCATTTGTATATCCGACCTTAGCGGTAAAAAGTGTTAAGTCTTTTACTTCAGAAACGGTGTCCAAAGTATTTTTTCTAATGTCGTTCAAGATGCCAGTTGTGCCAACTCCATAAGCATCTTCAAATGACTCATAAAGATCCGATGTGTTTTTATTAATTGCGTTTAGTTGTTTAGCACTGGCGAATGTAGAAGCATCGATTCGTCTAAGCTCCCACTGTGAAAGAATTCCACCTCCCCCAACGGTAAATCCAATATTCATATACCCCAGATAACGGGCAAGAAAGGCTTGTCCCATGAAGAAAAGAAAAGCCGTGTTTAAAGCGTCCATCTGTTCTTTAGCTCCAAATATGCTGTCCTTTAAATCTTTAAATATATCGATAACATCATTAAAAGTATTACCTTTCTTGTCATCGCCCTTTTTAAACAAATCCGTAATGATCCCGAAAACATCTTTGATGATGTCGTACCATCCTTTGAACATATCCTTTAACTTTTTTAACTTGTCGGGATCATTTATCCATTCTTTTATGAGTTTCCAAATAGCCTTCAGTTCGGCATATACACTTTTTATCGTCTCCCACCACTCTTTAAAACCCCCCAGAAGTTTCTTTAATTTATCAGGATCTGTTAGCCATGCATCGATTTCCGTCCAAATACTCTTAATTTTCCCTAAAACAGTAACAAGAGTTCCAGCCCATCCCCCCAATTTATCACCAACACTCTGGGTAATTGTCTCAAGACCTTTAAGACCGTGGTCGCCCATATCATCCAACCCTCCCTTGATACTCCCAAGAATTGGACTTATCCCGCTAAGTACTGTATTTAATCCGCTGAAATGTGTTCCGATTCCAGTGAGATTGCTTTTTACTCCAAGCCCAATATCACCCGTTTCAGAGAAGCGGTCAAAATTATTTGCCTGTTGGGAGAAGAATAGCTCCATAGATGTTTTGATCGTGCCATCTTCGCGAAACATACTCCCAAAATAGTCTTTGTCAGCGTATAGCTCCATATTGCTTTTCAAAGGATCAGCAAAGCCTCCCTCTCCAGTTCCAAACTTTGCAAGACCTTTGCCCATGCTGTCAACGGAGCTGTTAAAATTTATAGCTACTCCAGTTATTTTGTTTAAATGTTCTTTGTTACTCATTTGGGTCATGTTTGTTTTAAGTTTGGGATTAAATTCAGTCCCAAATTTATCAAGCGAATTTCCAACACTCGTAACACTCGAATTAAATTGATCGCTAATCTTCTGGGTTGTATCTTTGACTATTCCGTTATCACCGACTAGAGATTCGTTTAAAAATCCAAATTCTCCTCGAATCAACTTCACCATATCGGGAACAATACTGTTTCCCACTATGGCGTCGGAGAGGAATTGGAAAATACCAATAAAATCTCCACTAAACTCTTTTATTTTTGTTTTAATCCAGTCAATACCAGAACCAACAATATTTTTGATGCTTGCCCACGCACTATCAAAAAGTTTAACGATTGTATTCCAGTCTCTTGTTAGATTCCTATGGATTCTAGTCATAAGCCAATCAAAAAGTTCAACGATTGTCTTCCAGTCTCTTAACACGTTCTTATAGATTCTAGTTAAAGCTTTATCAATGAACCTTACAATGTAATCCCAAGATTTTTCCAGACCACTTGAAATTATTTTCATTGCACTATCAAAAACTCTGACAATAAGTTTCCAGTCTCGAACAACATCCTTATATATTGTTGTAAGTTCATCTTCAATTATTCTGGAAATGAATCCCCATGATTTTTTCGTCCCTCGCCAGATCAAATCCATTGCACCCAAAGAAATTTTAACAATGAACCCCCATGATTTATCCAAACCAGTCAAAATCCCTTTTAGCGATTTGTCAAAAACGGAAACGATTAGCTTCCAGAAGTTTTTAATACCGTTCCATATGGTTTTCAACGCTTGATCGGAAACTTTGACAATGTATTTCCATGAGTCAACAACGAAATTGACGATTGATTTCAAGAAATATATAATCGAATCTAAAGCACTTTTGAAAGTGTCAACTACATAATTCCAGACCTCAAAGATTACTTTCTGAACCGTTTCATTTGTAGCGATAAACCAAAGCAACGCTCCAATGACTACCACTATCCACACTTTTACTGTTAAAAGAAAACCAAAGACTAGAAGGGCTGATTTAATAGCCGCTAAAGAGGCAACCAATGCTCCCAAAGCTATCAGTAATGGTCCGAGAACAACGCTAACAGCACCAATACCCAGACCCAGCTTCACTAGCCACGGATGCGCCTTAGCCGTTTCTGCTACCCACAACGCCATCGCCTCTACATTTTCGGTCATCCACTTCATCCATTCACTGTCGAGAAATGTAAACATCAGTCCCTTAAAAGCCATCCCCAACCTTGTCATCGCATCGTTAAAAGCTTCTGAGGCGGCTATCTGTTCCTTAGTCATTACACCGTACTTCCCAGCTTCCGTAATTAGCCCATTAACTCCCTCTGATCCGAGTTTTAAAAGATTGATGAGGGCTTGCATTTTCCCTCCTAATAACCCCTGTACAGCCGCCATTTCCTCCACGCCGACTTTTCCTTGTGCAAAGCGGTCAGCAAGCTGTAAAAGTACCTCATCCGCACTGAGAAGGTTCCCTTCGGAATCCTTTACAGCGATTCCCATTTGTTTAAATATATCCCCATATGTCTTGCCACCAGATCCTGCATCATCAATAGCATCAGATAGCTTTCCGAACATCTTAACCATTGAGTCCGAACTAACGCCAGCGGCAGTTTCAGCCGCATAAAACCATCCCTGCAACCGCTCAACATCAACTCCAATTGCTCCGCTAGCCTTGCCGATCTTGTCAGCCGACTCAAGAACCGAGCTTAAAGCGAGAGCAAATCCAGCTCCGACAGCAGATAAGCCAGCCCCTACCTTCTGCATCGAGGCTCCCACTTTCTCCATACGTTTCTTCGCCGATTCCATACCAGCTTCAAATTGCTTAGTATCAGTTTTCAGCGTCAATACTGAGGTTCCGAGATTACTTGCCATCGATTATTTCGACTCCAATTCCTATTCCTTCCATGCTTTTTTTAATGTCCTCAACCGTTCCAGTAGGTCTTGTTTTCTTAACTGCGTTCCTTCCCTTAGCTTGCCGCTTTAAGTCCCTGATAATTTTGCGGCTTTCATTCTTTTCAACGCTTCCAGTACCCAGTGCAACGGTAGTAACTTCATTCAGTTGTTCCTCAGCTTGCAGTACCAACATCTGTTCCAGAAATTCCTCAATCATCCAAACGGGTGTCGCTAGCCAGTCTGAAATAGACCCGCCGTAAAATCTGATCAGTCTCGACAACGATTGAACTAAATAGATTTCTCCTTCATCTTGGGGGCTTTCTTGGGGGCTTCCCCCGTCCCCTCCCCGAAAACCGTTGAAAATATTTGCATCCGCTGTTCCACATTTAAACGATTTAAAACTTCGGGAGGAGCCAAAACTATTGATTTAGTTGTATTTTCAAGTAGTTTTAGGGTCTGGGAATATTGTTTATCGTGCCAAGTGTCATCGTGTTGATCCTCAAACTTAAAGAGGACTTCCATTTTCTTACCCATCCGACCCATTTGATGCTGTTCAGCGAGCGTTAATTCTTCCCGATTTTTAACATCGTAATCAACATTATCAATCGTGATTTTTTTCCGCTCCGCCCTTTGAGTCGATAAGCTTAGAAGACTGCTGTTTGAATTGTTGTTTTTGACCATGAATAACCTCAATATCTCCGTCAATTTGTAGCTCAATGCCGAGCTTTTTACAGATGCCTTTTAGTTCCGATAAGCTTCTCATTACGATCCGAGAACGCCTCCGATGATAGGCTGATGCTTGTTTATGTTCACGGGCTACGGAATAGAGAGCCTCTGCCGCTTTCCTCATCATCGATGTTTCCGTTGCTATGGCTCTGCTATTATCACCCATTGTTTTATCCTTGTGCCTGATACTGCATGACTATTTTGCCCATGCTGATTGAAGCGGGGCTAGCTGTCAGATCACTGATAACGGTATATTCTAAACTCAGACCCGCTGGAGCTGACTTGCTGTAGGTTACCGAGGGCGATCCGCTCTGAACGACTTTCGGAATCTGGTACTGGGTGTTCCAAGAATCGCCATAAGGGGAAGCTCCACGAATAATCATGGCTACAACTCCAACATCCAGTCCCTTTTTGATATTGATGTCCTTGATCCCTGCAACCCCGCTGGATTGGGCGGTACTGGTGACAGTGTTTTCCCAGATTCGGTTGTAATGATCGATGGTTAGATCCATTAAGGTAAAGGCTACCGTACAGTCTTCGCTGCTTCTGGTCGCTTTAACTGGTGCTGTATCGCCGTAGCTACGATGGTAATCTATCGTTTGGCTATGAGTAACAACGACACCATCCTCGGTGAAAGATTTGCTACCCGATGTTCCAAGCTGTGTCCAAGCCGAAAGACTTCCATCGACTAGTGGAAAGCTAGTTCCAACGGCTGCTACATAAACATCAAAGGGGTCTACGATAATTTCAAATGGTGTGACTGCCATTTATTTTTCCTCTCTTTTTTTAAAAAATCTAAAGTTTAAACTCCGTCCGTCATCACGTTGTATTATCTCCGTACATGACAGACCATGTTGACAAAATTAAAGACCAGTCGGTATCGGGGTCACGCATGAAAACGCCTCCAGATTCCAGACTGCATCTATGGACTAAAACCGAACTTGAATTTTCCCTTTTGACGTGCTTCATCACTGCGGAGACCGTTCGGTATAACTTGTTCGCTTCAAATGGGGTTTCACCGTAGCTGAAAACATCAATCCGCTTAACCGAATAATCCGAATAATCATGCCGCCCCTCTCCTCCAGCAAGATTGAGAACAATCGCTTTCCGAGGCATATTTGCGGCTTCATCAACATCTAATTCCAACCCATAAATGCGATCATTTGGCTGAGTGCCGACCAATGCGGCAACAGTGGAATCAGATCCCAGTATATTGATTAAGCTTCCGACCAGATCTTGTATTGCTGCCACAGTAAAAACTCCAAATTGTCTAATGCAATCCCTCTAGAGGGCTTTAGAAAGTCCCTTTAAGGGGCATTTATGGGCGTTTTTTCTACCGTTTTGACGCCTTTTCAATGTATTCATCCAGCTTCCTGTAGTTAATGTCGGCTGATCGTCTAAGACTGGAGCCGTGTTTGTATTCCAGCCAGATCATGTAACCCACATCCGCACTTCCCCAGATACCGATAATACTTCCGCCACGCTCCTGAGCGAATGCTTGAATCTTGATGCTTCCCTCAGCCAGCCCCGTTCTGTTTTGCCAGCCGCTGTGATTAGCCTTAGAGTAGCCAACACAATCAGCCATGACTTTATTGATCCCAGTATGGCAAGCGTCCTTAAATGTTTTTTTAACTTTGTCCCCATTCCATTCACTGTTAAAACTAGATTCCAGTAAACTCATTCTGCTTTCCTTACAATAACTTCCAAATGTGTATTTATTCTCTGGACACTTAAGACCTCAAGCTCGCCAGCAAATAAGGTCGTTCCATTTCTATCGGTAATCTTTTCCAGCCTGTCGCTGGAGGTAATGTCAGTGCCGAGAGGCATAAGACCCGTTAGGTTTTCAACAATGACGGTTTTATTATCTATAATTTCTTGGCTGGACGTACTCCAGAAACGAGCCGATGTTGTTGACAGGGCAGACCAACTTGGAGGCAACGGGTTTCGGTAAGCGTCCTTCCCAACCGTTGACCGCTGAATGTATGCTTGCATCGTCATGCTGGTTCTTGCCAATACCCCTCCCTCTATTGCACAAAGGAAAATCCATGTCTAAGATTGCTGAGAATCCGCTGGCGTTCGAGTTGATAATCTCCGAATGACCGTGAATAATTTCCACTCGATTCGCTACTGAGTCCCTCAAAGTTTATTGCGAGTTTGCACAAGTCAATCTGTACTCGTTTCCTTTGATCGGTGTCACTGACTGGGGTAAAGGTAACCTTCACCGAATCCCCCCAAGCGGATCTGGGATTAGTTCCATTATCCAGCCGCTCAAGAGTCAACGAATTATGTACCTTGTAATCATTGGCACTTAAGGTCGTATCTGTTCGACCAACCGTTTCAATAATTTGATTGACGGCTGAAACTGGCTTGGTTACGAAAACATATGCCCGACCTTCACCGATCAAGGTTTCCACTTGGCTGCTGCTGGCACTATGCGGACCAAACCGCTTGATAATTTCTGCCTCGCTGTCATCCAGCAACCTTTGAAGGGATGCCGTTGCCAGATCAGAACTAACATGAGCGAGAAGTTCCGCCGTTGTTAAAAGAGCCATAAGTGATTAACCTTTTTTATTTTTGTTTCTGGACTTTGCAACAGCTTTATTCGATTTTTTAGGCGTTGCCTTGTCCACTTTTTTGATTACTGATTTCTTAGCTTTTGGCTTTTTCAAAATTCCATATTCATAAGCCGCTTCCTCTAAGATCCGAGTATTTACAGCGGCATATAAAACCGTTGCCCGTTCATCGGTTTCAAGAACAAGAGGTTTGGAGCGGTCTTTTTGCCAGCACCAACGCTCCTCTGAATAGAAATACTTCTTCCCATTTATGATTTCAAACTTCATTCCACACTCCCTTCTAGCTGTTGTAGTAATCAACCAGCACCGCATTACCATCTAAGGAACTATTGAGAGTAATGGTGTTGCTTTCAATCGCACTGCTGGAAACGGCGACTGTGGATCGGGTTGCTTCTCTTGCCCCGTTAAGGTAGCTATTAACGACTGAGTCCGTGCTGAGCATAACGCCAAGCCCCAGTTTAGAACCAAGACCGAAACTGGTAGTCGCTGAGGTTCCATCATGTGCAGGAATTACCACGCTGGTCACGGTGGCAAACGACTTGCTACCAACGACTGTTCCCGCAGTATTAACGGTAAAGACAGGTAGCGTCTCCGAGATGACATCGCCGCTTAGGTTGGTTCCGTGGACCACTACTTGAATCGCCTTGATATCTGCGGCAGTACCGCCCGCTGTAGCTGTAATATTTCTGGGTGTAGGCGGATTAGTGATTGCGGAAGTCACGGTCTGTGGGCTACCAGTGTCGGTAATCGCAGCATGAACAGCCGTTGCACTGGTGGCGGCTGGACTTCCCAGATCCAATCTTTCAACTCTACTGACTGCACCTTTAATTATTGCCATTTTAAAATCCTCCATTAAATCTGAAAATAAATCGATCTGGGGCAAGGCAGAAGCCCCGCCCCATTACTTTAAAACTAGATGCTGGTTACGGTACAAACTGCGGCGGCTCTGTAGATTGCAAAAGCAACACGGAGCGTAGCCCGTAAAGTTTGCTTGCCTTTGGTGAAATCATCATCTACGTAACCAATCTGGACATTGACACCCTCCCTTTCAAAAATCTGGAGGAACTGGGTATCTACTACAACCGCAGTGTTTTCAGTCAGTGCGTCCGACTGTACTACTTGCAGTCCCCAGATGCGTTCAAGTCCAGCCTCTGAAGGGCTACCCCAAATATATACTCCATCTGAAGTAGTCAACAATCGGACTTGTTGCCAATCGTTGGGATGTACAAAGTAGACGTTCGGATTACTACGTCCAGTTACCGCAACCTTTACTTTAGCCTTATAGACTGCATCGGGAATTGAATCAGACCCTTTAGCTTGGGTACTAATTCCACTCTTGTTGACCAGCCCTGTAAGGTTGGGAGCCGAGCCATCACCTACCAGCACTTGACCATCCAAGCGTTGACGACAGCCAAAGACCAGCCGAGAGTTAATGTAGCTTTGAACTCCAGAAACGTCCGCAAGCTGTTCGTCAGTTACGGGTAAGCTGTCCGTAATCTTCCGAACTGTTTCGCTCCGCTCCGTTAGAACAAAAGTGCTTTCAGCAAAGGCAGCGGCAGCAGCTTTCTCGGCACTTGCATGAGTCCGAGTGGTTTCTTCCATGTAGACTACGGCGGCTGATCCAGTCTGACCGCTGGGGATAACATCAATTGCACTGATTGGTCGGGTGACACCGTCTACTAGTCGACCGATTCTTAAACTTTCAGCCGCCCAGCCAGCACTAGTTTGAAAAAGTGTCTTCAATTCTGGCAAACCATAACTGGTCTTGATATTATAGGAACCAGTATTGTGGTTTAGAAATGATTTGTACTCTTTAGAATTTACCACTTCTTCGCCTAAGCTTAATCGGCTTTTTGATTCACCGTGCTTAGAAATATTACTAACTGGATGAGGCAAGCGGTCAGAGACTTGGCTAGCTTTTTCCAGCCGTGCGGCGTTTTCATCTTCAGCTTTTTGTACCGCAGCAAGCTCATCTATTTTCTTACCAAGATCCGTCAATTCATTGTTAGCATTGTCGATTAACACAGCCAACTCACTAGATGACTTTCCTTTGACCGAGACATCACCAAACCGCTCTACCTTAGATAAATCGATAGACCCGTCTGGGGTTGTTTTAGACTGCTGGAAAAGATCTTGCAAGTTAGATGACTTTACTTGCAGTTCCTCTCTTAATTTTTTTAATTCTTGCATAATGTTTTACTCCTGATTATTTTTAATTTTGGATAAATGTCCTTTTGACCGTGCCATGACCTCGATAAAAGAGGCATAAAGATTATGCGCCTTTTCGTTGTGGTATGGCTCCGACAATAGTTGATTAAATTCTAGCTGTAGAAAATCAAGATTTTCGTTCAACCAATGGAGGCGTTCAATGTTCGTATGCGATAATTGCCGCCCTTCATCCTGCCGCAGTTTCGCAAGTGACTTGATACGGCGTGAAAAGTCTTTAACTTTTGCGAAAAGAAATTCTAATTCCTTGAACTGATCCTCAAGTTTAACCCCGTTTGATTTGATGCCGACCGTCCGTGTGTTAATTCCAGCCCCTACCAGTACTGGACTAACCTCGTAGACCTTAACTTCCTCGATGAAACGAACCGCTTTACCGTCCCGTTCTCCTTTGCTTGAGGCTAAAACGTCAAAGCCGTAAGACCATTCTTGGAGACTCTCTCCGTTTTCCATGTCGAATTTCAAAAAGCTATACCATTCTTTGGCAGTTGGACTTTCAAGATTAAGCTTGAAATCTACAACCGCCTCATCGCCTTCCTCCCTTACAGTACCCTTTCCGAGAGGGATGCTTTGCCAGTCATGGGTCGGTAAAACTACAGTGGGCTGGCTTCCGAAAGCATCGGGCAATGTTACATCCCCATCCTTATCTACAACGTCAAGCGTTGAAATGACAGCCCTTCCCACTCCCGCTTCATCAAGAGATTCTTCCTTTAAGCTGAAATTTTTCTTTTCCATTATTTAAAATCCTCTCAATCATCAATCAGAGGTACAAAAGATCTTGTACCGTTTGGGTGTTCGTCTTGGACTAAATCTTCTGCTTCCGATAAGGAGACTTCTCTACCGTTCCAATAGGTACAATCTTCATCGCCGTAGCCAAGCAAATCATCCACCACTACCACACGACTGACGACCCCACTTGATCGGTAGCCCTCCAAAAGGCTGACTCTTTGAGCATTGAGCGTTTCTGTTCTAGCTATGACCTTGCTCCTCACTTCTGGCGAACGCCATCGACCCGCTGGAACCTTGTCTTTAATCCGTTTAATGATCTGGGGAACGCCCTCCTCCAGCTCCCGTCCCTCTGAAATTTCTCTAAACAATCTTTTTTTCGTGGATTTTTCAAGATCAACCAGACCCAATCTACGCCCTCCAGCGTCCAGTATCTTTTGTTGAAGCGGATCATCGAGGCTGACGGAAAGCCCTATCGCTGTAGAAATTTCTTTAAATGCCATTTTACTGACTCCCAGATAATGAGTCCCGCCCTTTACGTTCAGATCCTTTTGTAATCCAGCTAGCCCCAGTTCCTCAGCTATCGTGTCAGCATCTACACTGTCATCTAATCCCTTACGGTTCAATACGTCCTCGGCTACGCTTGCCGCCCTGCGACCTAATGCCCTAAGAAATCGTCCCAGTTCTAACTCAAATTTACTTTCGAGACGCTTAGATTGATTAGCAACGTTCCTATGAAGCGCCATCTGGTTCCTCGTTGGTCTTCGCCTTCTCGGATCTCTGGCTGGCTTGGGTAAAGTCGTATCTTGTTTGCTCTCTTTTTTCTCAACTAATCGGAGTTGATCTTTAGAGGGAACCTCAAACATTGAACCGCTGATGAGGAATATATCATCCCTCGGCTCAACGACTTCATGACCAAGCATTCTTCGTGCTTCACTTCTGGTGATTATCCCCTGCTGATAAAGCTGACCGATTCTGGTAACCAGTGCTGATTGATCCTCCTGCAATGCCGCCACTTCAGAGCGGTCAAACTCTATTTTGAATTGCTCTGGTTCTAATTCAAATTCACTTAGCAGTTGGTTGGCTAGCGTCTGGGCGTTTAGCTTCTGGGTAGGAATGATCTGAGATTCCCATGCCAGTCTTTTAAACTCCCGCATCGTTGCTCCTACCTTAGTCGATTCTAAACCAGATCCGAAACCGACAACCGCTGGGTTAATCCCCAATGCCGCACAAACTCGCTCCTCCGATAGGTTCCTAATCGCACTTAGTTCCATATCCTTTAGACTATGACCGAACTGTTTGATATCGACTGGCGAACCCATTATTAACGGCTCGCCCCTGCGGTCGCCCGACCATTGCGTTTTAAATCTTTCTTTAGTCGCCAATATGTCGTCAGAATCTGGCAGGATATCCGAATCTCTGGGGCTGACTACAAAGCCCACGATCCCTTGATTTCTAAGCACCGAGGCGGTGAAGTTACTAGCCTCATTATCTGTAAATATTTCTCTTAAGACTGGATAGATCGGACTCCGACCAATGCGTGGATTGTTGGGGTCGATACCGTTTCTGAAATGGATGATATCTTCACGCTCAACCCTGATTGGAATACCCGCTGGGGAGTATTCATAATGGCTGATAAATTCGCTACCATCGTCAGGATACTTTGGATTGATTGTACTGAATGGAGCAAACCAAAGCTCGGCTATCTGACCATTCTCGCTTCTGTTCTTCAGCCAGTAACTATTCCCATCAAGCAACCAACTCTGAACAGTCGCTTGCCATAAAGCATCCCCAGAGTAAAACGAATTCGGATTATTAATTAAATTAACCAATGGGTGATCTGGGACAACTTCAAATAATTCGTTCTGGCGTTTGCTAATCGTTAAGGTTGCATCGGTGAAGTTGCGAGCTAACCAATTGACTGGAGCCATGACAACGCCGCTAGACAGACCATCCCCAACTTCAGCTCGGTAATCAAATCCAGTCCTCGGCAGATAAGAAGCTGAGAAGGAAAGCTGGGGGTGTCTAATCCCTTTGAGAGTTCTGGAGATCCATTGCTTTAACGACTGTATTTTAGCCAACCATTAATCCTTTGTTTGTAAGAGTACTGTTGTACTAGAAGCTCTAACAAGTGTGCTTAACGGCGATCCTCGTGCGTTTTTTTTGCATAATTTAGGCTTATCGTAGCAAACCAGCAGTCTTTTGACAAATTCTAGTTCAGCGGTCTAAACGATGACCGCCTCTCAAGACTGCGAACCGCTCCCTCGGTTGCATCTGGGGCATCATCATGTCCACTTCCAGAACCCAATTCCTCCCACTGGGTGAAATATTCTGGACAATGGGCTAGCATCTGCCGAGAAAAACGAACTTTTCCCGCCTCAATCGCTGGTTGTAGACTGAGGATTCTGGTTAGCTTGTTCTTGGTTTGGTGAATGGTTCTTACTTTCGGCAGCAGCCCACGTTTAGATCCAGCCTCCCGAACATTTTGCCCCAGTAGATTCTTGTAAGTGTTTTCTTCTACAACTAACTGGTTAGAGCCAAACCGCTCGTATTCCGACAACAACAGTTCAATCTGTGAACTGGGGAGCTTCTTTGTAAGCTTACAATTTAAGATGTCAATGTAGCCGTTCATCTTTCCTGCCGTAACGATGGCACAAAAATCCTGACTGCTGGTTGCTTGATTGCTTCCACCAGCGGGGTCAATGAAGGTTGATATCTCCTCATACTGCTGGTCGGAGTAATCAAAGAAAGTAAACTCGGACGGATTAAATAACTGATCTTCTGAACTGACGGGAGCATTCATCATTTCCTTACTAAACTGAAAAGAACCGACTGTGGGTTGTTGCTTATACTTTTCAAGATCTTCCAACGACCAGCCCTCCTCCCACAAGGCACTATTATCCGTCTTAGTGTTGCCAATGGGGTAGGGATAAGCCTCTGACACTGGCTTATTAATGGCTTGGTAAACCAAACCATTCCACATTTTGCTCTTTAAATGATCCGCCATCAATCCGTCATGGTGAAGAAGATTGCCGATCATGTAAACATCCCAGTCAGCAGCACCCAAGCCCAGAAAGGTTCCGCCGAACCATTGCTTGTGCTTCCTGCGTTTAGAGAATGTATCGGAATTTTCTGGGGACTCAGCATCATCTAAGATAGCGACATCGGGTCTGGAGGTGTTAGCTTTAAGACCTCTCATGCTGGAACCCATGCCCCTCGCTATGCAGGTCTGACCACTGGATAAAACGATGTGGCTATCTGTCCATTTTGTAAGCTGACCCTTCCGATCTCTTTTGGGAACCATATGAGGGAAGTCATTGAATAGTTTTTCGTTGTTTTCAATCTCGGTGATGATGGCTTGCAGATTACCTTGAGCGGTCGTTGAACTCTCGCCGACTAAAAGGATGAATTGTTTTTGTTGAGTGGCAAGCCAGAACAGAGGAGCCGCCATTGATACGATTGTACTCTTACCGAACCTTCTCGGCTCAGCTCGGCAGATCCTTTTATTTTTTTGTTTCTGGTTGATGAGGGAGAACAAATCAACATGATGATCGCCAAACCTTTTTTTGAAGTGGTGCGGTAAATACTCTAGACAAAAAAATTCAATAGAACGTTTACCCGCCGTCTTTTTCCAATCTCTTGTTATGCTCAATCATCCGTACCCCGATATCAATGAACTGTTCATCCGTTACGCTGTCTCCGTACTGTTCCTTTTCGTGGACAATCTTAGTTGTTGGCAGGTAAGCTCCAGCCACTTCATACCAAAGTTTGATCGCCTCTAGATTACCCTTAACACATTCCTTGAAATGGGCTTGCTGAACATCGTGGAACTCAGAACTGAAATGCTTCTGTAGTTGGCTGTGGAACCAATTGCAGAATTGCTCATCCCGTAGATTTCTATAGTAGGTTGACCGCTCTATATCGGCATATCGGCATCGTGCCGCCACAGTAGGAGGCACCTCAATATCCTTAAAGCTTTCTAGAAGACGGTAAGCCCACTCTGGAGGCTGGTAGATCTGTTGCAGTGTGGTGCATTTTTTCTTTTGGTTTGTTGCTTTGACCCTTTTGGTTTTTGGCATTGAGAAATTATAGTAAAAAAAACAAAGTCTGTAAAATGCGGGAAGGCTCCCGATGCTCTGGGAGCCTTTTTGGTTCAGTGACTAGCTGAACAGGAGGGTTTGTGCTTCTGGGGTTAATTAGTTCTCAATTTGATTATTGTGCTAAAAACACGCTGCAGTGTGGTGCATTTTTTCTCTAGTCTTTTCATTTTCTTTTTCAATTCCTTATTCTCCTCTTTCAATCGAGAATGATCGCCCCTCAGTCTTTTAAAAGCGTTCAACACATCTTTTAAAACAATCCAGTCCAGAAGATAACCCTCGCCACCATCTCCATTACCGTAATCATTATTGTTCTGGTACGCATCAAACTGGTTTTCAACTATGGTTTCTAATGCTTGCTCACGCCCCGAGCTATTTCTACCGCTTCGCTTGACCTCTCCTTCTAAAGTTTTTAAATCCGTGCCGCAAAAAGCTTTCGCCCTCAATTCCTTAATCGTCTTTTTTTCCCCGTAATAATTAAATTCCTTAGCCATTTCTGTCTCCTTTGTGAGGGGCGTTTAAGCCCCTCGGTTTAAATAAATTAAACTTTCTTTTCTGCAGAATTCTTTTCCCAAGCAATTGCTCCTCTTGTAAGGGCAAAACTTAGGGCAGCGGTATTTGTTTCACTCACTTCTATTTCTTCTTTTAGTTTAGAATTTTCTTCTTCCAGAATTGATACAAGCAAATTTAGCTTATGATTTTCTTCTTTTAAATCTTTATTTTCTTTCTTTAATTTAAGCTTGTTACCAGATTCTTTAAAAGTTTTACGATCCAAAATGATGCAAACCAATGCGTAAGAAAATTGGTTTGCTTTACCTTCTTTATTGGCTTGATTTCTAAGCTCTAAAATCCTAATAATCTTTTCCCAAGTCGGGTAAAAATAAGATACTATCTCTATGATCTTCGTCTTGTACTTGAAACTCGTACCCGTTGCTTGCCAGTCATTTTCTTTTTCTAACATTTCCACTGTGTACTGATCACCAGAATAATTTACCTTAGTCATTTAAATCTCCTTTTGAGGGGCGTTTAAGCCCCTCGGTTTAAATAAATTAAAATTAAGTTCCAGAGAATTCTTTTTCAGCTTCCTCTTTAGAACGGGATTTTGAAAAAGCCAAAAGCCCAGCTTCCTCTCTAGCTAATTCTTTTTCAACTTCCTCTTTAGATTGGTAACCATAAGGAAAAACCTTTTTTCCGTCTTCATGGTAAGGATAAGCTGGAAACAAACTCTTTATCATTTTAAAATCTAGATTCCTAATTACTTGAACAGCGTGTTCAGCCGTAACCATATCTTTCTGCAAAGTACCTTCCCCGTTTGTGGCTTGATCCCAAATTTCCTGCATCGCTTGCTCGGTTGCGCTGTTTATTGTTTGGTGATAATTTTCCAATCTCATTTTTTCTGATTTAGTCATTGTTTCAATCTCCTTATTAAATTTAATATCTAAGTTAATCATAAACAGATTATGGGGCATCTATTTATAGAATGCAAGCATAAAATTTAAATTAATTGCTAAAAATGCACAATATGTCTAAACGCAAAAATGCCAATAACCCAAGACGGGCTACTGGCACGGCTTTCAAGTCGTTTAGTCGTTTTTCCAGATTACAGAATTATTGAAATTAATTGCTAAAAATCCACAATCGGTTCAGAATGAACTTGAAAAAAGGCGTTTTTTTTCCAGTCATCATAGCTTACAAGATCTCTGATCGGCAGGTTGTATTCATCAGCAATGCACCTGAAATTATTATCAGGGTTGATCTCCCCCGCCTTCATCAGTATGGCTTCTGAACGAAAGTCCGATGGATCTTTGAACCCAGTCAACCATATCACTTTCGGTTTAAAATACTGAAACCGAGTTTTGTGGAACGGGTTCACTATTTTCTTTTCAAATTGAACACGAACAAACACAAAATAATCGGGTCGTTGATGTTCTAAAGATAGCCGACTAACCGAGGCTAAATAGTGGGGGAGCGGTGGCGTTGTTGCCCGTTTTGTCTTAACCTCAAGTCTTTTGTTTTGCCACTCCAAATCATGCCCGTAGGACCGATCAGAAACGATCCGAGCAGGAAAAAAGTCTGCCAATGCAAGCTCACTTAAAAACCCAGTCTTGTTCCCTTCACCCTTCAGAATAGAATTATTTAAAGTCCCCATTTGTTTAGCTTTGATACTCGCCGTGTCAATCATTCCTTGAGTAAAAGGAATTTTAACCATAGTCATTCCTTTCTTTTTAGTCCTACATTAATTGTTTTAACCTTTCATTTTGAAATTCGATTTGTTCAACCAAAGATGTTGCAGTAATGATAACTCGGCTTCCGATGTTTAAAGTCTTCAGCCTCCCGCTTCTGATAAGCTCATCCAACTGAGAATCAGAAATAGACAAATCAATAGCAGCGTCCTTCTTTGAATATCCAACAGTTTCCTTATAATTTCTGCTTATCTTCTCGTTGGGATGTACTTGGTTATGATATGACAGATAAGAACGTTGAGTAACTCGAACTTGAGTCAACCATCTTAAATTTTCCTCTTTCCTTAGTTTAAATCTTTGTATAGACAACTCATAAATCATCCGATCTGAACTGATTTTTTTGCTACGTTGTAGAGCATCACAAATAGTCGTTAACGCATTATCCAAATCGCAACGACCCGAATACCAAACCTCTACCTTGACCTCGCCCTCCAGATTTTTAAAATCCGTAATAACATCTCGAATTCCGTACCTACGATCGTGTGAGCAATAGACGGGGTTATAGTTGTCACAAATAACCGCCTGAGAAGCATGAAAACTCAGCAATGTTTCACAATCCTTCTGCTCACTGCTGGGAGAAATGAACCTCCTACCGCTCCTATTCTTTAAAATAATGTAACTGTTTTTTTTGGGAACTAATTTTTCTTTAAAAGTGAAATCGAAAAACAACATTTTGATCCCCCGTTACCTTTTCGCCTCCTCCAATAATTTATCCTCAAATGTGATTCCTATTTCAGAACAGTTTCTCTTAAGGGAAAGAATCCACTGTGGCGAGTTGGAATCCATCCCAGAGCCAACATAAGTGTCCGAGGTTTTTCTGACCGCTACCCGCATCTTGTTAACCAGCCAGTCTGGATAACACTTTTTTACTGGCTGGCTTGCTGGCTTTTCAATCTTTTCCTCGTAATGCCGAGCATTGAGCCACGTTCTCGGATGCGGAATGAACTCATTGGATCGTCCTTTCCATTCAAACTCTTTGAAATGTTTAAGAGCCTCCATCAATTTTCCACGGTCTGGCTTTAAACTTTTAAAACTAGACCAGCATCGGTATCTATCGATTTTCCGAGGATACATTTCCCAAAACTCAATGAAGACTTTCCAAAGTGGATGTTCCTCCTCAGAATGTTTTATTTTCTTCGTTTTGAAATTGTCAGAATATTTCTTGGTTGGTTTTTTTTCTTTTTCAACAGTTTTTTCCACAGCCTCTGCTGCGCTATATATATTCTTATCTTCTCTGTCTCTGTCTCTTATCTTCTCTGTCAAAGCATTATGCTTGTCACCATGCAAGCATACTGCTAGCAGTTTACGGTCTGCATTACTGTAACCCTCTAGAAACCCAGACTTTAGCAGAGCTTCCAGATTGATTTCGCTACGGGCGTCAATCCGTCGGGATAACCATTCCGCTGTCCCGATGCGTAGTGTATGCGTACTGTTTGCGCTAATTGGGAGCTTATTTTCTGCGAGTCTGGATACCAGCAACATGAGGAAGATACAATGTCTTTGATTCGCTTCATCGAGCCTCGAAAAATCAAGGTCATCTAGCAGAGTATTATAGAGTTTAATCCAACTTGGACTGCGGTTCTTATAATGCTGGTACTTGTCCCAATTTCTTATTCTCAGATTAACAATTTCCATTTTGTCCCCTTAAATTTATTATTTTTTGATTTGTTTTAATGCCGAATGTAGGTTTAAACAACATTGAAAGACCGACCAGTTTTTCTCTAGTTCCTGACCCTTACAATGCCTCACAGAAAAACCTTCCTCTGGATTTCTGCCTACTTGAATGACTGACACCCATTTTACATTGTAGCCCTGTTCCAGTGCTAGTTTCCAGTAGGCGGCTAGTTGATAGAGATGCTCTTGGTATATGGCTTTGGAAGTCTTGATATCCAGTAATCCAATTCCTCTACCCTCAATTTCACAAATGCAATCAACAGTACCTCCAAATCGATGAGCCTCCGATACCAGTCTCAGTTCCGTGGCGATTACCTTTGGATTGATGCCATCGTACCATTCCAAGAATTTAAGAACACTATTTGAGGCAAGATCTTTTTCCTCTGGACTGTACTGGTCAAGGTTCGGTTCCTCGTTGTTTAAATAACACTCAATCCAGTAATGGGCAAGCGTACCAATAGTGGCTAATCTGTCAACATACTTGCTGGAATCAATGCCTTGTAGTCCCAATCGGTTAGCCCACGGGATGAGGGCGGGTTTTGATAATACCCCCAGTATGGTGGTAACTGAGGGGACTCTGATCGAGTCCCCCGTTTTGTACACCGTATGCACCTTAGAACGGCTAATTTGTTCGATTTTCAAATCAGCACCTCCTCGTCATCTGACTTGGGGCTTGGCATTGCTTCTAACTTGTCGTTTCTTAGACGCTCAGCAATGTCACCGAGTGAGACCAGTTCATCTTCCTTTGGCAAAACTGGGCTTTTTTTAGTGCCTCCATTTCTGAGTTGTCGTTCGTGTATTTTTGCAGCAGCAAGACACCCCTCTGGCTCTGAAGATTCAACGACCTTACAGATTTTGTCATATTCTTCTCGGCTTAACTCGGTTGTTGACGAGTATTTTTCAGAGGCTCCCATTGGGTAAAGAGCTATAAGATCTTTCACTTGTTCGTTTGACCAGCGTTGGGGAGGCTTGTTCGCTAAAGCGTAAAGCCGTTTCACCTGTTTTTCGCTGATCGATGTCGATTGGGAAGGCTGGGAAGTAGCAGGTTGGGAATGTTGAGGCTCTAAACCGTCCATTTCCTCCGCTGGAGTAGGCTGATAGCCAGCCAAGACGACCACCCAAGAGAGACATTGGCGGAGGGCTTTTGCCGAGGCACGGGTTTGAGCCATAGATCTAAGCATGAAAAGTGGGCGTTTCCGCCAGTTAGGCTCATCCGAAAGGCACATAGCCTCCGCTGAGCTGATTACTTGGTTTTTGACCACTAGAAGGGCTTCAGCCTTAGCCTCAAACCCCTTAGCATTACCATAATCGCAATACTTAGAACTCACTATTCTACAGGTAATTCCGTAGAAGCGTGCCACCGTTAACCAGTCCTCGAACTGAAGGTAGGTCTTCCCTCCAAGAACGACCTTACTCCCCTTAGTGTCGATCACCTTTTTTAATGCCTGAGCCGCCTTGCTAGCCTCAGCAAGTGTCAACTCTGGCGGTCGATCGATCATCAACTGGGATTCTACTTTTGGTTCAATTGGTGCTAAATTTGCTTCCGTCTTTCGTTCCATGATATTATTCTCCTTAGTGTTGTTCTTTTTTGTCTCCTCAAGGTGAGGTCGTCCGAGTCAGTCTCCTTCTTTGGCGACCTTGCTTTTGGGATCGCTTCCAGTCGGTTCCTGACTCTTTTTCTGCAAAATTGAAAGAAGCCTACACGACGAATCCGTTAGATCAAAGGATTGTTTCAACTTCAAAATATTAATCAAGAGATCCACGAATTTTTCACGCATTAACAAGATCCTTCATATCTACTTTCAAAAATTCCGATACCAGTTTAATGGTCGGAGGAGCCTGACTCTCACCACGTTCAATTCGAGTTATCGTTGCTGGATGAAGTCCAAGTTCCTCAGCTAGATTTTTTTTAGTTAAGCCCGCCATTAATCGGGCTTGTTTCAGCCTCGAAAAATTGTAAACCGATTCTAATCGTTCCATTTCATTTATCCTTTCTTTTGAATTGTGATTTAAGGTCTTCTAAAAAAATACTCATGCCTCGGCACGATCCGATAAAATTGTCCCAGTACCATTCCTCCAGCAGTTCAAGATAGGCGGTCTGGTCTAATTTTAAAACCTCCGAAAAATCAACGTCAATTTGTCTGAAATGTTTAAAATCCCCCAGAGGGTTCGGATACCTTTTCTTTCCTATCAATAATGAGTACACGATTTTAACAGAACTGTGATTTTTGTTCAAGAACAAGTTGAAAAGATGCAATCCCTTATCAGCTTCTCCTAAGTATACACGAGTCTTTGTAGGTTTGAATAGTATCCCTTGAACCTCATCCAGTCCCTCCCAGCCAGCGTCATAAGTCACTTTAAATTTAGCTTCCATTCCCGTCTCCTTTCAAATTGTTTTCTTCATCAATTTCAGTTCTAAAAAAATCCAGACTCTCACATTTAGAATTGTAGCAGTCTGGACAAAGCAATATTTCCTCATCGCTGAGAAAGAAACATTCCCTCTTAGGCTTTTGAAATGTTTCCACATTCTCCAGTTGTCTATCGCATTCTGAACAAATATAATTTTTCATCTAGCCTCCAATCTTTTCTTTAAAACAGCATCCAACTTTTTAACTGACTCTTTTGGTTTTTTGGGATCTAAAACAAGCATCTCAACGTCACCGCTTGCCAGCAAATCAGCCAGACCAGAAAAATCTAAAACGGGTTTTCTTTTTTTAATTTGTTTTGTCATTATTCCTTTACCTTTTATTTTTGTAGAGGGACTGCTGCCAGCCCCTCGGTTGGAATTAACTATTCTTTAGTGCTGATTTCTTTATAACCCAACTTTCCAGCAAATCAGCCAGTGTTTCACTCTCCTTAAAGTTCTAACTTCTTTTTCTAATTCTCGGATTCTGGTATTAGCTTCATTTTTGTAAGGGGCTATAAAATCATTTGCTTTTAAATTGTTTTCCCCCAAGTAGCGGTCATCGCAATAACCCAACAAATTTCTAACTTCTTTTTCCAATTCTCGGATTCTGGTATTAGCTTCATTAAATTCTTTACGAGTTTCCTTTATCCGTCTAGCCATCTGTTTTCGTTCATTAGCCATTGTTTCAATCTCCTTTTTTTGGTTGTTAGTTGGGGCGAAACCATGTCCCGCCCCTAAAAAAATTAGTGTGTCCCTTGTCCAGTGGTTCTGATTTCTTTTTTGAAATCAAGTTTGAAGGTGTGCTGAACAATGATGGAATCTTTGCTTCGATCAACTTGTCTAACCCTTTCGTTCAAAGTCAGAGCAAACATTCCCGGATTAGAGCTTAAACAATTGGCTATCTGGTTCAGTGCATCCTTCTGCTGATCTGTCAGCATATCGAACTTCGAGGTAATTTGGATTCTGTTCATTTTTTGTCCCTTTGGAAGGGAGCGTCTCCGCTCCCCTCGGTTGTAATGGTTAGTATTTTATGTTCAACCTGTGAAGAATCGTTTCTAAAATTACATCTGGCAGCGCATCAAGTTTCGGATCGCTACAGCTCCAGTCTCCATCTGGACCATTGATTGGATTCCCATCCTTGTCCTTCAAATGATCAGTAGCCTCTTGAACAGCATCTTGGATGATAACTGCCAACTCTGAAACACCATATCCATTTTCAGTCAGTCTTCTAATCTTTTCGCCGAGCCAAATCAATACTTTTACTGGTTGTTCTTCGCTTGTATTAATTCTGGTGTCGTTCATTGTTTGTTCTCCGTTCGCTTTATCATTTAAATTAATCATGTTGCAAATAATCGCATACTTTAAAATTATATGCAACTATTATTTTAAGATTCTTGCATTTTAATTAAATCAAAAAAAATATTCAAAACTTTGAATCTTTTAAAAAAAAGATCAATGATAGAATGGTCAAACTAAATGGAGATGGAATGGGTAAAAATTTAAGCTGGACGGAAATCTTAAAAGTACTTGTTCAAACTCTACTCGGTCTCGGATGTATTTGGCTGGTGATGTTTTTCTTTGTGAACAAAATGGACGGGGAATTTGTACAAGGTTTTTTTATTCTGGTATCTTTATCGATCTTAAGAGCCTTCGGAATTGACCCTCAACCATTATTTAAAACTTTTTTCAAAAAATAAAATGACCGATCAAGAAGAAATTTTTTTTTGTATGGAATGCAATTCCCAATTAACCCGCTATTCGATTTTCCCTCCAGCGGCTAGTCAAGTCCACGGAAGTCCGAAAGGATTCTGTTCCGTCTGCGTCAAGAAAAGATGCAAGTCCTGTAAAATAGTTATGGGGAGTTATCACTGCTCCCAAAATAATTGTTCAACTCTCCACGGAAAAATTTCGGTTGAAGATTCAAAAATCTGCCAATACTGTTTCGACAGAAAATCGGGGAAAAAAATAAACTACAATCCGACCGACCTCCAGTGGGATATTCACACCTCGGATTGGTCAATCAACAATTCGGATTGGATGCGGGAAGCTCGCCGACACAACAAAATTATGATGGAGAAAATGACCATCAACTATTTTGGAGATTCAAAAAACGATGGGAAAAAAAACTGAAACAAATTTGGTAACTTTTTTGTTGTGCGATCACCGCTACGAGGATGAATGTCTGAATTGCAAAAACACTCTCAGAATCAACTCCCATGTCTGGGTCTTTGTTGACGAAAACAGACATTTCATTTCAGAGTTTTTTTGTTCCAAAAAATGCTCCCTGCACTACAAGAAAAGATTGACGCCTTTTGACACCCTTCCGAACGATTCGATTTAAAATCAAAAACACATACCATAAAACAACTACCAAAAAGTAGGGTAAGTTTTAAGGACAAAAATAGAAGAAACTTACCCTTTACAAACTGGGAAAAAAATCTATCACTCAAATCACACCAAAACGTGTGCTTAAAATGGGATACTTTTCTTTGTTGTCTCTTTGCTTGCTTCCTGCAACTTATTTTAATTTATTTAAAAAAGATGTTGCATTGTTTAAAAATTTAGTTTATTATCTTTCCATGATTGATTTAAATAATAATTTTGAGGGAGACAAAATAATGACCGAACAAAAACGATTTGAAAATGCACAAGAAGCAAAAACCTTTGAACAACACTCAGTGATCAACGCTAACATTTTGGAAGCCGAATGCGAGGAGTGTGAAGGTTACCAAGACTGGTTTACTTTTAACCGCTGGATCAAGCAAGGCTACGTAGTGAACAAGGGCGAACACGGTACAAAAATTACCGTTATTTTTAAAACAAAGGTGCGAGTCGACCCCGCCACTGAATTGAAAATGACGAAAGAAGAAATCAAACGTTCAGACTCAAGAGGCGAGCCTAAGTTTTACGGAGTGGCGAAAATGAAAAGGAACGTTAGTTGCTTCTGCCGCCACCAAGTAAGACAAGATGTTGAAGCCGCCGACAGGATGATGAATAGAAAGAACAACAAAAGGAAAGCCGCTTAACTTATCAATCAAGGGGCTGGAAACAGCCCCTTACAAAAAAGGAGATTTTAAAATGCAACACAAACAGAATGAAGCTAATCGCAGAATCCAAGAATTAGAAGAAGAATTAAAAGACGCTAAAGATACAATTGAATATCGGACCGAAACCTATGAATTAGAAAAAGAAAATAGAAGGTTAGAAAAAGAAAACAAAGCATTGAGAAAAGAAAACTCAGTCAACTTGAAATACTTCTTAATCTGCCGCCAGCAAGTAAGACAAGATAGAGAAGAAAAGAGAAATGACGTTAAGAACATAATGGCGGACCTCAAGAATGTAATGGGGATGTTAGATATGCTATAGGCTTCTAATCTAGAAAACAACCAAAGGGGCTAGAAATAGCCCCTTACAAAAAGGAGATTGAAATGACTAAAGAGAAGAAAAAATCAAAGTGGGACACAACAGGAGAGGGATGGGAAGAAGTTGTAGTAACTGATAGTTTTTTGAGGTTGAGAGGACTAAAAAAGATTGGTCCCAACTGGTATCGATTGATTAATGCTCCAGTTGAAACAAAGGAAGACTATTTAAAAAACAATAAGGAAAACCAATAGAATTATACAACCAAAGGGGCTAGAAATAGCCCCTTACAAAAAAGGAGGCTTTAAAAATGAGATTTAAAATACCGAAATTACCGAGCAATAGATTAGATTCCATAAAATCATTTTTAGATGATCTTGAAATACAAGAGTTGGAAAAAATGATTAACTATTTAGTAGAGTTTAAAAAAGACGAACAATATGAGGGTGATTCACCTCTCAAAGATTGGTCAAATTACAAGTTCTATAGCATTGCTTATCATTATTTACCCTTCAATGGCAACTGGCAGCGATTGATTGAGGCTGCGGAAAATGCAAATGTAACCCATAGGGGACTATGTAGACTAATCAATTTTCGTTTAACCCATCGTAATAGATACCTTTAAAATTTTACAACCAAAGGGGATAGAAATATCCCCAAAAGGAGGCTTTAACAATGAGATTTAAAATACCGAAATTACCGAGCATGAGACAAAGTCAAAAAGAGGCGGGGCTTCTGGATGTTGACGATCACGAAATTTCTGAAAGCTTTGAAGTCCTCATTCGGAGTCCTTCCACGCCAAGACGACCATCGGTGATTGATGGTAAGATTAAACCCTTTAAACGTAGCAAGCCAAGAACGCTACGAATCGGTCCCAACTGGTATAGCTTGATTAATGCTGGCGAGAATATAGATTTAAACTATGACGAACTATGTCGGATTCAAAAGAAGTGGCATCCGATAATGTTTAAAAAATTACTTGAACTGAAACCCCAGTTGTACCAACTGGTAATGACCAATATGTTATCCAAAAAAAATAAAAAATGAGTGAGCGGAGTTAGTAGGTTGGTCTTTAAAAAAGGGAGTCCAAATGGCTTCCTTTTTTTTTGCTTATTTATCGGGTATCACTAAAGACCTCGCCCATTTCTTCTGCAACATCTAATGAGCCGAATTCACATTCACCGCATTTTCTGGTCGCCTCTCTTGCATCACCTTTTACAAAGACTAGAACATTTTGATGCCGCTTGCCTAACTTTCTGGAAGTCTTAAAGAATTTACCAACCCTAACCGCTAAACTACCAACTTCTGTTACTAGAATCGCTTCATTGTAATAGTGTAATCCAGCCTTACGGAAGGCTTCAATTGTGTCAGCTACAAAGTTGTAATAATGACCATCTTTATCCCGAACCTCACCGACAACAAAACAAGCAAAAGAATCGTTTTTTAACAGACCGCAAGTCTTAGAAATAATCTCGCTGTACGATTTCTTGAATTTACTGTAACTAAGATTAGAGATATCTCTGGGATCGTCAGAATAAACCTCAAGATCAGCATAAGGCGGACAACTGAAAACCAAGTCAGCCTCTAACCCCTTACAAACTTCCAGCACATCACGGCTATCGTTACAATGCCATGTGGGAGGGTTTTTCTCTGTCAATGTTTCAGCTTGCCTTCTATTTTCTTCAATTTGTTGTTCATTTAAATCCAGACCCACATAATCCCGTCCAGTCAACGAGGCAACTATACCTCGAACACTACCACCCGCAAAAGGGTCAAGTATGATTCCACCTTTCGGAGAAAACCAGCGGTAAACTAATTCAGCAAGAACGGGGTCAAAAATACTACCCCCCTCCTTTGCAATTAATTCCCCCTTGTTAAAATAAGCCATTTTGTGAGCTGACGTACTCTGCTCTATTGCCCCCGATCTATTTCTAATTTCTGATCGACCCAGCCCGCTTTTAATCCCCAGACTAATCCATTGTTTTTTTCTTTCTTGCCACCAGCCATCGGCGGCATTTAAAACAGAAAAGGGCGGGACTCCAAACTTATCCGACAGACTCCCACTAACTCCAGTATCTAAACCAACGTTCCCATTTTGACTGATTTCTTCATCGCTAAATCCCAACAGATTCATGTCAAAATCCAGACCCTTAAGTTCCTCAAATTCAACTTTTAGCATCTCGTCATCCCAGCCAGCATTCAAAGCCAGTTTATTATCAGCGATAACATACGCCCGCTTCTGTGTCTCGGTCAGATAATCAAGACAAATGGTCGGAACCTTTTCAAGTTTCAATTTTCTAGCGGCTAAAAGACGACCATGACCAGCGATGACCATGTTTTTTTTATCAACAAGGATTGGATTGGTAAAACCGAACTCAAGGATGCTTGAGGCTATTTGGGAAACTTGCTCGTCAGTGTGGGTTCTGGGGTTGCGGCTGTAAGGGATTAAGTCACTGACCGACTGGAGTTGGATTTTTTTAGTTGATTCTTTTTCGTTCATTTCAGCAGTTGCATTATCCCAACCAGCAAGCTAACGGCGGCTCCGATGAGTGCCATGCTGAGAAGCATCCGAAAATTGTTATGACGCTTCAAGTTTTCGGAAACAATATCGAGGCGGGTTGATACTTTGCCTAAGTGGAGCGACATTTTACTATTGATTTCGCTCAATTCCTGCGTGGCTAGATCGATCCGTTGATGAAGTTCTTTGGTATTCACTGAGGCTTGCTTTCTGTCCTCTTTGTTTTCCTCAGAAAGCCGTTTCAAATCGCTTTCGATTCTTTGCTGGCTAGCCGCCCATGTATCTTTTTTCAGCACTATTCAATCCCAGTTTATATCAAATCGTATACGGAAGCATCCCACAGAAAAGGAAAAACCGAAAAGACTTTTTTTGGTTTGTTTCAAGGCTTGCTTAATGATGGTCTTCAGCTCGGCTTCCTCCACATAATCGTTTCCATCTTCCTTCCTCACCGATTTCACTTTCTTTTTTTTTATCAGTGATTTTATTTTTCCCGCAGAAACGCCGATGATTTTAGCCGCTTCAGCTATAGCAAGCAATGTTCCAAGAGCCATTGATTACTCCTCTGGGTCACCAATGGGCAATTTAGTTACCAGTCTCAGCACCATCATTATCACTGGCAGAATTATCGCTAGTGCTTTCTCCAGACCCAGAGCCACTGATGGACTGGCAAACAATTCTCCGCAAAGTACGACTAAAAAGGCTGATATTGAAGTCCAAAGCGTTTTTGAAAGGTACCATTGTTTCTTCTTTAGCATTTTTTTTCTCCTCTAGTATGTCCAGATTACTTTTGAAGGTTTCCGATCATCATCATCAACGTGAATGAATGTACTGGCGATTCCCAGACGATTAAATTCCTGACCCAGTGACTCCACTAAGTGGTATCGCTCCTCAGAACCACGGCATTGAATATCTACAGCTTTCCCGATCAAGTGGGCGGAATTTTTCAGTCCTCCCTCGTCACGATTGTGGGAATAACAGCGACATCCACTGGCAATTCTAAACGGTCTGCCAGCCAACACCCTCGCACGTTCGAGCTTGACCAAAGTATCCATGTTAAAATTCATTCTAGCACAACCGCATCGACAAGATAATTCCCTGATAGAGAAATGCTCGGAGAGCATCCCTTTTCGAGTCGGGTCAAAATGCCAGACCTTTTGGCTTTTTCTGCCTCGGATTTTGTCGATTATTTTTGAGACTATCTGAGCCATTTAACTAAAAACCGCTTGAGTTACCCGATTAAGCCCTAAAAAAACGCCCATAAATGCCCCTTAACGCCGTTTTAGAAGCCCCTCTAGTGTGATTGTACTGTCCAATTAATACGTTTTACCCGTGGGCTTTCTACTCCGCTTCCTGCCATTTAACCAAAAGAGCTTGCAGTTCTGACACTGCCTCGTTCTTTTTCGCTAAAAGATCAGCAACAACCTCAGCACTTGACCCCAGTTCAACAGCCATGTCGTAAGCTTCCGTCCAGCTTTTGACTTTTTCCTTAGCACTGGGAAGCTGTGATTCGATCTGCCCCTTATAGACTGGAAGAAAGCTTTCTTCACTAACACTTTGACTTGAAGCATCATATTTCTTTCCAACAATTTCCAGTTTGGGTTCAACTCCAACTAATTCTGTGTAGGAACTTGGATCAGGATTCTCCTCACAAATTACACATCCTGCAATAATGTTTTCTTCTCCATCAATTGTCTTTAATCTTCCAAATGCTTTCATTTTTAATGACCTCCTAAATTTCTATAGCATACATGACCCTCACGTGCATCTCTCCACCTGCACTACCGGTAGTGACTGTTACTCCAACATTTAAGCTATTTGTCGTAGAAATAAATGGCAATCCAAAGTGATATCGAGCATGGTCTCCAGCACCTGCTACTGCTTGAGACTCAAAACCATCCCTGTGAAGTAACCAGTTGATATTGAATATTCCATTGTTGCACATTTCAATAGTGCCTGCAGTCCCACCAGATAGTGCCACAGAAAGTGTGGCATAAGCACCAGCTTGCATTCCTGTTGTTGCATTGGGTACATAGACTTCAACACAAGTTAGCCACCCTACCTCATTATCAACATCAATAATAGAATTGTAACCACTGCTTCCAGCAGTCCCTAATAGAATATTTGCATATGCCATTTTGAAATCTACCTTAGTACCCTTATTGAGCTGTTCAAGAATAGCAGCAGCAGAGTTGGCTGTAGGACTACTAATAGCATTGTCTAAAGAGTTGTCAACATAACTCTCAATATTAGCTGCTGTTAGATTATCATCTAAAGT
>CAZEKE010000175.1:0-2997 GCA_964512815.1 uncultured Acidiferrobacteraceae bacterium | reverse complement strand
CAGGCCCACCATCGAAACGCTCCATCACGGCCAGCAGCAGCCGTCGATCAAGCGAGTCGAGGCCGAATTCATCGACTTCCAACATGTCCAGTGCCCGGTCGGCGATTTTCCCGTCAATACGGCCGTCTGACTTGCCCTCGGCGTAGTCCCGCACGCGTCGCAGCAGGCGGTTGGCGATGCGCGGGGTGCCTCGGCTGCGCCGGGCGATGGCCGCCACACCTTCTTTTTGGGTTGGCACGTCCAGAATTCCCGCGGAACGCGCGACAATCCGCTCAAGCTCTTCAGGAGAATAGAACTCCAGCCGCTGAACGATACCGAATCGGTCCCGCAAAGGGGAGGTCAGAAGCCCCACGCGCGTGGTCGCACCAACCAACGTAAACGGCGGTAGGTTGAGCTTAATGGAGCGGGCAGCAGGGCCTTCGCCGATGACGATGTCCAGCTGGTAATCCTCAAGCGCGGGATAGAGAGTTTCTTCGACCACCGGACTCAGCCGGTGAATCTCATCGACAAATAGCACGTCATCGGCTTCAAGGTTAGTCAGGATCGCAGCCAGATCGCCAGCTTTTTCGAGCACCGGCCCTGATGTCTGTCGCAGGTTCACGCCCATCTCAGAGGCGATGATGTGCGCCAGAGTGGTTTTCCCGAGACCCGGTGGCCCGAATACCAGCACATGGTCAAGCGCTTCACCGCGCTTCCTGGCTGCGCCGATAAAGATCTCCAACTGCTCACGCATACGTGGCTGGCCGACGAACTCACCCAACGATACGGGTCGGAGACTGCGGTCGATGGCCTGTTCCTCAGATGAATCCACACCTTTATCGGCCGACACCAGAGGGTCCCGTGTGGTCATGCCCGTTTACCGGCCAAACTCTTGAGTGCAGCGCGAATCAGATTCTCGACTCCGCTTTCGTCTGTATCCGCGTCACGCACCGCACGGGTCGCTTCGCTATGACGATAGCCCAGTGCAACCAGTGCACTGACCGCGTCCTGTTCAGGTGTCAAGGGCGAGGTGCCGGCCAATGCTGGGTCCCCGTCCACGGTGACGTCGAGTCGATCCCGCAAGTCGACGATGAGACGTTCAGCAGTCTTACGCCCGATTCCGGGCACCCGTGTCAGAGAGGCAGCATCTCCAGCATTGACACAGGCCACAAGGTCGTCTGCTGTAAGCCCCGATAGGATCGCCAGGGCCACCCGCGGCCCCACTCCACTGACTTTCAGCAGGTTGCGAAATAGATCACGCTGGCGTAGCGCACTGAAGCCGAACAGCAAGTGGGCATCATCGCGTACCACCATATGAGTGTGCAAGGAAACATCGCCCCCAGGCTCCGGCAGATCGTAGAATGCAGTCATCGGTGCTTCGAGTTCATAGCCAACCCCTTCCACATCGATCAGCAGCCGCGGCGGCTGCTTGTAGACCAGCTTGCCGGTAAGCCGTCCAATCACATTCTTATCTCGTGTCGACTAGCACACGCATGTCATCCGCCGGCCCGGCGCCGGTCTGACTGCAGGCGCCGTTCACCCTCTGCCGTGTGTAGATGACATATTGCACAAGCCAGCGCATCGGCGGCGTCGACCGGGGGTTTGTGATCCATACTGAGCAACACCCGCACCATATGCTGCACCTGCTCCTTGGCAGCGCTTCCCGTACCGACGACAGATCGCTTGATCTCCAATGCGCTGTAGGCTGATATCGGCAAGCCGTGGGTGACCGCTGCCAACATAGCGCTGCCGCGAGCATGCCCCAGAATAAGGGCAGCGTGGGGATTGCTGGCGAGAAAAACCCGCTCCACAGCAGCTGACTGGGGCTTCCAGTCCCGGATCACGCCGCTTACACCACTGTAAATGGCGGCCAATCGACCGCCCAGCTCTCCGTCTCCGGCTCGGATACACTCGCTGTGCACATGACGCAGACTGTGTCCCTCAAGTTCAACCACACCCACACCCGTCACTCTTGAGCCTGGGTCTATACCGAGAATCCTAATAGCAGTCATGACTCCGTCTGGGTCCTGAAGGCTCAACCGGCGGCCTGCATCTCCTCAGGCAGACTGGCGTTGGTAAAGACGTCCTGCACGTCCTCAAGCTCCTCCAACGCATCGATCAGGCGCACGACTTTTTCCGCCTGTTCAGCGTCAAGGGTAGTCTCACTCGCGGGACGCTGCACCACCTCTGCGAAATCAGGCTTCAAACCCGCCGCGTCCAGCGCCTGGGCAACGACCGGAAGCGTCTCGGGTGCAGTTGTCACCTCGACGCTGCCATCGGGATTGCTGTCGACATCATCAGCGCCGGATTGAACGGCGGCGTCCATGACACCTTCCTCATCTACCCCGGGTGCAAACACCATCAGCCCGATCTTGTCGAACAGATAGGCCACCGAACCCTCTGCACCCAAATTACCGCCGTGTTTAGTAAAAGCGTGACGGACCTCACTGACCGTTCGATTGCGATTGTCGGTCGTACATTCCTCGAGGACTGCGACACCGCCCGGGGCGTAGCCTTCGTAGCGCGCCTCTTCGTAGGATACGCCTTCCAGCTCGCCTGTTCCCCGCTTGATGGCTCTATCCACCGTGTCGCGGGTCATGTTGGCACCGAGCGCCTTGTCGACCGCAGCACGCAGTCGGGGGTTTGCACCAGGGTCACCTCCCCCTGAGCGAGCCGAAACGGTGATCTCTCGAATAAGCTTGGTAAACAACTTGCCGCGCCGCGCGTCCTGCGCTGCCTTGCGGAACTTGATGTTCGCCCATTTACTGTGACCTGCCATAAAGTGTACCTGTGTGCCGTCGCCTTTTCCGGGCGTGTCAGTTGCCCGCCGCCGCAACGCGCTCAAGCGCATTCCGGTTGCTCCACGACCAAACCCTTTCGATCGCATTGTCAAATGACAACCAGCAGCTGTCAGAGTGCTCCGCTTCGGACAATTGCGGGGTACAGGTTCGCGGAACCTCTAGGGAGAACAGGTGTTCCTTGTTGTCCGGCACACCAGGCGCATAACGGTAACGATAC
>CAZEKE010000174.1:0-4710 GCA_964512815.1 uncultured Acidiferrobacteraceae bacterium | reverse complement strand
AAAATACCAGCGGATATCGGGGTTACATTCGATAACGACGGAGAAAAAAATGAGGGTGATGGTACTGACCTTACTATATCAGGTAAAAAAATAAATCTTACTGCAACTGCTGATGATGATGTTCCATCCAATGTAGGAGTTACTTTTGGATCAGGCGAAAAGATTGAGGGAGATAATACAGACTTAACAGTTACTTCAGGAGCAGATATTTATTTAACTGCTACATCAGATGTTAATATTCCAGCAAATGTGGGAGTAACCTTTGGCGATGATGGAGAGAAGATCGAAGGAGATGGTACTGATCATACTATTTCAGGCAATAACATCAATCTTACTGCCACCGCTGATGTTAATATACCTTCTGGGGTGGGTGTCACTTTCGCTACGGCAGAAAAGATTGAATCGGACGGTACGGACCTTTCAATCACAGTCGGAGCAGGAGGCGATATCAATATTCCAGCGGATATTGGACTTACGTTTGGTGATGATGGAGAAAAGATTGAAGGTGACGGCACTGATCTTACAATTAGTGGTAATAATATTAATCTTACTGCTACCGCTGATGTTGTAGTACCTGCTAATGTTGGTATTACATTCGGTTCTGGAGAAAAGATTGAAGGTGATGATACTAATCTAACGGTAACATCTGGTGGTGATGTTATCATTGATGCAGAAGACGATATCATACTAGATGCTAATGGAGCAGATGTTACTCTAAAAGATGCTGGCACCGTATTTGGTGCTTTAACAAATTCAGGTGGTGAACTTGTAATTAAGTCTGGTTCTTCTGCAACTACTGCAATGACAATGAGTGGTGCTAACGTAACCTTTGCTGGCACAGTAACGATTGGTAGTGCAGGTATCTCTGAAGCAGAACTAGAGATACTAGATGGTGCTACAGTAACTACTGCTGAACTTAATATCATAGATGGCGATACATCCGCTACTTCAACGACAGTTGCTGATGCAGATAGAGTTGTATTTAATGATAATGGAACAATGGTTCAAGTTGCAGTAACTGATCTAGCTGCATATTTTGATGATGAAATTACTGCAATGCCTAATCTTGTAACTACAGCCGCAACTACTGTAGGTGCCTTAGATAGCGGTTCTATAACTTCAGGATTTGGTAACATTGATAATGGTGCATCTAACATTACATCTGGTGGTCTATTAAAATTAGATGTAGATGCAGATGCTGATGATCTTACAGGAGACAGTGCTACTGGTAGATTAACAATAGGCGCAGGAGAAGATTTAAACCTGTATCATGGAGGAACTAATTCATACATTGTAAATGATACAGGTGATTTAATAATTGATACAGCAGGAGATATTCAGTTAGATGCTGCTGGGAATGATTTTAAGTTTCTTGCAGGTGGAACTGAAATATTAAATATTACTAACTCATCTAGTGATGTAGTTATTAAACCTGTTGTTGATGCAAAAGATATTATCTTTCAACAAAGAGATGGAACAGAAGTAGCAAGGATAGAAGATAATGCTACATTTAATGTTTCATCAGCAGGTAAGTTTGCATACGCTGGTACTGCTGTAACTTCTACTGCTGGAGAACTTAATTTACTTGATGGTTCTGCAAAATCTACATCTTCAATTACAGTAGCAGATGCTGATGCATTTATTGTTATTGATGGTACAACGACAAAGCAAATACCTGCTTCAGATATTAAAACATATGCTGGTGGAGAAGACCCAGTTGCTATGGCGATTGCTTTGGGATAATCTAGCTAAAAAGAGGGAATAAACATGGCTAATACTTTTAAAGTTGTAACAAAAGCAAATGTAACATCAGCAGATGTAATATATACTGTTGCTGGGAGTACAACTACAGTTGTTTTAGGACTTATACTTGGTAATACGACAAGCGGGGCTACTACTGCTACAGTTTCATTAGGGTCCGATACTTCGGGTAGAGCAGGAAATAATGATGAAGCTAATCAGACAGTAGAACTTGTTACAAGTGTAAGTATACCGGGAAATAGTTCATTAGAATTAATGTCTGGTAATAAGATTGTGATGGAAACTACAGATACATTATCAGTGACAGCAGGAGCATCTACGGATGTAGTCCTTTCGATCATGGAGATAACATAGTATGCCTTATATTGGACCTATACCAAATAGAACAATAACAGCATCTGATTTATCCAGTACTATTTTAACAGGGCAGACAGATATTGGTGCAAATATTGCTGATGCTGATTTAATTTTAGTAGATGATGGAGCAGGTGGAACTATTAGAAAATCTGCTGCTTCAAGAATAAAAACTTATATTGGAGCGCCTGATTCAGAAAGTGCTTATACTGGTGTATTAGAAACCAATGCTAATTTTATAGATCAAGTAATCTTTGGTCCTGCTGTAGATGGAATGGCTTGGAAAGGATACTGGTCGAAAGCAAGTTTATTTTCTAGCGTAATGTTAGCAACCATAGAAGATCCCGGTGCGGCTGCTCAATTAAATATCTGGGATTTAACAGAACAATCAAGTGGTACTATATCTACAACACCATTAGCTACAGTAGACATTAGTGGACTTGCTACTCCTACATCAATAGCAGCTTGCATGGGATATGTTATTGTCGGTGGAGAAGATGGTGTTCATATCTTTGATCCCCATGATGGAAGTTGGGCGGAAAGAACTGATAGTTGGCCTAAAAGTTTAAATACGTCATCAGCACCAAAACTCGTTAATAATTCTGTTGGTGCTGTTGGTGCTGGTTTTTCGATGCAACCTGTACATGACCCCCGTACTAATGGACCGATGCCTAGTTTTGCAATTGGATTTCTTGCTGGTACGGATACTGCTGGAATAATGAAAGACAATAGCGATTACTTTTCTACTAGTTCACAGGCTCCAGATGGAACAAATTCTTTAGCAGCAATTGTAAGTGGTAAAATGGTATTTACTGGTACTGATGATCGTTTAGAACTATCTGATGATATACATACCATTACTGCCGATGATTTTACCGACCAACGCCTAGCAGGTCTAACTGCCGATTTGTATCCACATGGTAATGGTAGTCCACCAACAACAGTTGCAGCAGCAGGAGAAAAGGTTGCTACTGGTTCTGCAAATGGATTACAAGTAATAGTTCCTCCGTCTTCTTCAGTAGACCTTGCTGGTTCTGGAGCCAATGATGTTATGCAATTTACAGCTAGTAGAACTTTTAATACTGGATTTTTTAAAGGGCATACTGTCGGAGCATGGTGTATGAATAGTCCAACAGTAGATCGTACAGGTAACTCTAATACGTTGACAGCAAACGGATCAGTCACGGAAGCAGCGGTAGAATCTGGTTGTGAATTAACAGGCTACAGTGGATTTAGCACAAGTAATAATTTATCCAGAGCCAATGACAGTGACTACAACTCCATAGGTAATGGATCATGTAGCTTAATATTTTGGTATAAGTCTACCGCTGATGGAGATGCTGCTCTGTGCGGTCTTCATAATGCTGATGATTCTGTTAGATTTACTGTAACGCAAAACGGTGGTCAGATAATGGGCATAGCAGATGGTGCTACAACTTATTTAACTATTACTGAACCGACTGTAGAAACTTACCGTGACAGTAAATGGCATCAAGTAGTATGGGTACGTCAAAGCAACACTTTTCACGAACTGTATGTAGATGGTCAAAGTTTAGGAACTTCTACTACCGATACTGGCTCAATTTCTGGCACAATACTTTTCTATGTTGGCAGAGATGGTGCGAATAATTCAGCAGGTGCTTCTGGAAATATGTATGTATCACAGATAAGATTGATTAATGGCGCTTATCCTAGTGCTGCTGAAGTAAGAGATATGTTTGATGCAGAAAGAGGTATGTTTGTAGCTAATGCCGAATGTCATTTACAATCAGGTAGCACAGATGCAGTATTGGATGTTGATATTGATCCACTAACAGGAAAAGTTTTAGTTACTCAAACAGATGCCATCACTATATTTGATGGTTGTGTCGTTGACAGCAAGCCAACTGTTAATAGTGGTAACAGCGAAAAAGGTAGACTATGGGGCGATCTACGTTCAGAACAAAATAGTGCCAATGCCTATGTCACGGCACCAGCCGTTGATCAACGACAAGTTAATGAAATGGTACGGGGGTTGGCTAGTGATTTGCCGAAGGGTGTTGATTTGTCTAAGGCTAAGGCGTGGGGGACAATTACTTCTAGTGGATCAGCAATTCAGTCTAGTTATAATGTAAAGTCTGTAACAAATAACGGAACTGGGCAACTAAAGGTTACGTTGGCTATACCATTCAAAGACACGAAATATTCTATAGTGGCACAAGCAAACAGTAGAGTTGCGGTTGTAGTAGGTGGCGGTAATACTACGACAAGCACCTTTCTAGTTTATTCTTATGAAATTGGTAACTCTACCGCATCTTCGTCAGATATATACTTTGCTTGTTTTGGAGAATTAGAAAATGAATGAAATTATTATTAATAAAGACGGCACCGTTACGGTAGTCGGTGATGCTGGATCAGTTAGTGGAATTATAGCTGAAGCAATAGAGGCTAATACTACACCAGCCGTATTAAATCCTGATCTTACTGTTAAAACTCCTGCTGTTGTACCTGATGCCGCAACATTATTGGTTCAAGTAACCGAAGATGAACTAAAAACACATGAATGGAGAGTTCCAAAGGCCCGTGAAGATAGGTTGCAGTATCTTCGTAGTACTC
>CAZEKE010000173.1:0-2781 GCA_964512815.1 uncultured Acidiferrobacteraceae bacterium | reverse complement strand
CGTGACTGCCGGTTGCCGGTCTCGATCGAGCCAGGGCGGGCGATCATGGGTAACGCGGGCCTGTTGCTGACACGCATCGAGTATCTCAAGCCCGGCGACAGCCATCGGTTTGCAGTCGTCGATGCTGCAATGAATGACCTGCTGAGGCCGGCACTGTATCAGGCCCGACACGAAGTGATAGAGGTCTCCCGCGGCCTGGATACCCCCGAGCGTTATGACGTGGTAGGGCCGGTCTGTGAGAGCGGTGATTTTCTGGCCAGAGACAGGCTGCTGTCGGTTAGAGAGGGTGACCTGCTGGCAGTACGATCAGCCGGTGCTTACGGTTTTGTCATGAGTTCCAACTACAATGCCCGGCCGCGACCGGCTGAAGTGATTGTCGATGGTGAAACCTACCACGTCGTACGGGAACGCGAGCTGATCAAGAATCTTTTTGTCGATGAAAATTTACTTCCTGAGTGAGATACCCAAAGATGTTTGCCTCATGAAATGCATCGAGTGCCGTCCGGGGTGGAATTGGAAATATCAGGCAATCGCTGATTTCAATTGCCGTACCAGATGAATTCCCCTGTGAAGCAGCATTCTGATCATCGATTTTTAGCTGTCACACTTACGATTTGTGCATTAATAAGTATCGTGCTCTCCGCTTGGAGTATCCACATTGACGACATCATCAATAATGATGGAATAGAGTATATCCGTACCACCGAGCGACTGGCTGCCGGTGACTGGTCCGGTGCATTCTCGACTTGGAAGTGGCCATTTTTCCCCCTCTTGATGTTGGTATTGGCCAAAGTAACGGGTATCAGCTACCTGGTTTCTGGCTACGTCCTTGATACCGCTTTTCTGTCATTGACGATTTTGCTTTTCGTATTGACGGTGCGTGAATTTGGTGGGAATTCCCGCCAGTTAACCCTACTGGCAGCATTGGTTGCACTGATCCATCCCGCATTCAACGAGTACCGAGCTTTTGTCATTCGTGATCCGGGCTACCTGATGGGCCATCTTGTGGCAATTTACTTCCTGGCAAAGTGTGTCGGGGATATTAAGCGGCGGCATTTTGTCGGTGTGCTGGCCGGATTTGGTTTGGCCAGTCTGTTTCGTATTGAGGGGCTGGTTTTCTTCTTTTTCAGTCCAGTCCTGTTTCTTTTCATGAAGAGCAAGCAAAGTCTGCCACAGTGGATTTTGATCGCGGTTGGTTGTGTTGCGGTGTTTGTGCTGCTTTCTGTTGTAGCAAGCTGGTGGCTGTTGGTGCCCAATGGTGAGGTGGCTCCGGGAACTCTATTACAGGAGCCTTTTGTTTTGATGGAGACTGTCTGGGAACAGATCAGAAGCAACATGCACCACAAAATAAGCGTGCTGGAAGCGCATATTCTGGGAAAATATTCAGCGCGATATGCCTACATGGTGTTTGGTCTCATTGCGTTCTTGATTATTGCCTCAACTGTTCTCTCCCAACTCACGGTGCCGTGGTTTCTGCTAGTACTCGCGAGTGTTCGGCCCGAATACGGTTTTACTTGTAAAGCCCAGTTGCGAACGTGGGTGATACTGTTGCTGCTTCACCTTGTTATTCTTTTTGCTTTCGGTTTGGTGACATTTGTTGCAGTAGATCGATATTCTCTTGGATTCACTGTTACTGCTTTGCTGGTAGCGCCGTTTGTTCTGAACAAGTTTCTTGCATTTTCTCGCTTTTGGAGTAGCAAAGGCCTCAAGCAGTTAGTGGTAGCGGTCTTGATAATTTGGGGTATCGGCGAAAGCGTGAGTGGACTGGACAACGTCACTCGACACTCACACTTTAGGCCAGCCGGTGACTGGTTGAGTCAGCACATGTCGCAAACCGGTAAATTGCTGACGAATGATCTACGTTTAGCCTACTACGCGGATCGATATGACGAGGAAGTTAGCGTGGTAGCAACGTTTGGTGTAATCGTTGAAGGGCTAAAGAAAGGCCTCTGGCCAGACGCAGAATACATCACCGTTCTCTTTCCTGGTAGAGGTTCCAAAGTGATTAAACACTTTAAGGATGTTTGGGGGATCGATCCAGTCAAGGTATTCAGAAACGAAAAATCAGGTGATGTCTTGATATTTAAGAGACCACTTTAGCTGGATTATTGGTCCCGCCGGTCTCGAATTACTTTTGCCGGAGAACCGACAATTACAGAAAAATCTGGAGCATCTTTCGTGACTAAACTATGTGCACCGACTATGCAGTCGCTACCAACAGAAACGCCGTCTAGGACTGTAGATTTTGTTCCAATCCAGGTCCCGTCGCCAATGGTTGCACCACCCCGAGAGACATTGGGCTGATCAATCACCGGAATATCTGTGCGTGTACTGTCATGGTCGGCTCCTACTACATAAACGTAGGAGGCTAGCAGCGCCTTCTTGCCAATTGTCGTGTGTTTCGAACTGCCAATCCTACAATAACAACCGATGCTGGCATCTTCTTTTATATTAATAGTGCCATCTACACTGGCTAACATGGTCCCTTTCCCCAGGAAAACATTGTCTCCAATAGATATACCATTGCCTTCCCGACCTTTACCGTCAAGTGTTACGTCGTCATGCACGATGACATTATCCCCCAGAGAGACCCGCAATGGGTGCCGCAGTGTTACATTACGACCAAAAATAACGTTCTGACCGCAGGATCGAAACAAGGCAGGATAAAATATTTTTCGTAGCCATAGTCCCAAGGCGCCTGGAAAAGAGATCAAGAGACTGGTAATCAATTCAAACTTGATGAGATACCACCAGCGGTCACTTCCAACCACTAGAAACCGA
>CAZEKE010000172.1:0-4814 GCA_964512815.1 uncultured Acidiferrobacteraceae bacterium | reverse complement strand
GACTCGGCCTCTTCCAGCAGGCCGCCGAACGACCTGAAGCCGTGATAGCGCTCACTGAACCCCGGCTGACGGCGTTTCAACGCCTGCTTGACCATCGATCCCCAGACCTTCTCGCTGTCACCGCGTTCCTCGAATAGATCCTCGAGGGTGGACATCACCATGTCGATGGCTTCCTGACGCCGCCTGTCGTCCTCGCTCAACGGACTTTTCTTACCGGCCGAGCGGGCTTTGGTCTTTTTCTTGCGGGTCGAAGCCACCTTCGGCCGGGCGATGTCATCGTAGAAAATGAACTCGTCACAGTTCGCCGTCAGCAGGTCAGAGGTCGAGTTCTTGACACCGAGTCCGATGACGTACTTGTTGTTCTCCCGCAACTTGCTGACCAACGGTGAGAAATCGGAATCACCACTGATCACGACAAACGTGTCGACGTGCGATTTGGTGTAACACAGGTCAAGCGCATCGACGACCATACGGATATCTGCCGAATTCTTGCCCGACTGCCGCAGGTGGGGGATGTCGATCAACTCGAAGGCCGCTTCGTGCATCACGGCCTTGAAATCGGTGTAGCGGGTCCAGTCACAATAGGCTTTTTTGACCACGATGTTGCCCTTGAGCAGTAATCGCTCCAGCACCACCTTGAGCTCGAACCGCTTGTGCTTGGCATCACGCACACCCAGGGCGATGTTCTCGAAATCACAGAACAAGGCCAGATTCCGGGTGCTGCTGTCGTTACTCATCGGCAGAGAATCCCAGGCAATTCCGGAGGGCTTCCGTCTCGGACTCCGAACGATGGATGGGTGGGTGGCCAGTCTAACCGTCGTACCGGTTCAGGGCCAGCGAACCACTTAGCCCGGCGGCGCGCTTTTCATGACTCTGACGCTAAACCGCAGGCGGCCGCGCTGCAACAATGCTGAAAGTTGTGGTGTAGCCTGCAGGTGAGCGCGCAGGTCAGCGCTCTGCGCATTGAACGGCAACAGACCGCAGACGACGTTTTCAATTCCGGGAGCACGGAGCTCGAAGCCGGAACGGAACCGTTTACCGGACCCGAAAACACTGCCGACGACCGAACCGAGTCGATCTTCACGGTCGGCAAAATTGATACTGAGGATACCGTCCCGGGCCAGACAGCGCTTGAGTTTTCTGAACCAAACCCCGTTGAAATTTCGGGCACGGGTGGCGACGCCGCTCCGGCCGCCGAAAAGATCGTCGATCACAAGATCAAAAGGGCGACCGCGGTAACGACCGACAAATTCATCGGCATCAGCCAGTTCCAGTTTAGCCATGGAATCGGAAACGCCGAAATGTTCGCGCGCGACCTGCAAATGGATGGGGTCACTCTCGACAGCAGTGATCTCGAGCGGGCCGAATACCGTATTCAACTGCCGGATCACGGTACCGGCACCAGCGCCCAGCAGCAGGATTCGTCGGGGCATACCGCCAACGCGAAAAAGAGCCGGTAGCCACAAGAGGTCCCAGACACTCCCGGTGGCCGGACAGCGCTCGCTGAACTGGCTGTGCAGAACCCCGTTGTTGTACAGCCGCAGGCTGGACCCCGCGGCCCGCACTTCGTAACGGGTATCACCCGCCCGGTGGCTCCACAAAATTGCCATGTGTCCCGACCGCCGCTGACGGTCCTCCTATATCACTGCCAGATCAACTCGAGCACTGCCTCCGCCCCAAGTGTAACCGGCAGTCCTGCTTTAACCCCCAAGCCGGTCTTCGGCTGACGACAGTTGGGGTAAACTCCCGAAGGTGGAGCGTGATCCTGAAAGCAGCCCTTCAGCGGGGCTTTTTCTTTGTGCTGATGACTGAAAAACTTTTCTCACTGGCGGGCCGCCGGGCGCTGGTCACAGGTGCGTCTGCCGGCCTTGGCAGAAATTTCGCCAGCGTGCTGGCAGCTGCCGGGGCGACGGTGGTACTGACCGGCCGGCGCACTCCGGAACTGGAAAAGACAGCGCAGACGATTCACTCGGCCGGTGGTGAAGCTTCTGTCATTCCAATGGATGTCACTGACGAGCGTACGGTAGCCACGGCATTCGATCACGCCGAAGACACGTTCGGCTGTGTGGATGTTCTCGTCAACAACTCCGGGATCGCCCATGGCGAGCTGGCACTGGAAATCGAGAATGAAGACTGGGACCGGGTGATCGACACCAACCTGCGTGGAGCCTGGCTGGTGGCCCGTGAGGCGGGTAAGCGACTGGTGCGGGCCGGTCAGCCCGGCAGCATCATCAACATCGCATCCATCCTGGGCCTGCGGGCACTCAAGGCAGTGACGCCGTATGCTGTTTCCAAGGCGGGGCTGATACAAATGACCCGCACTCTTGCCCTGGAGTGGGCGCAGCACAGCATCAGAGTCAATGCCATCGCTCCCGGGTTCATCATGACCGACATGAACCGGGCATTCTTCGGCACCGAATCTGGCGCCCGCATGGTCAAGCGTATTCCCATGCGGCGGGTCGGCGAACCGGGAGAACTCGATGGCGCACTGATGCTGCTGGCTTCGGATGCATCCTCGTACATGACGGGCAGTGTCATCACCGTCGATGGCGGGCATCTGCAGTCCACTCTTTGAGACAGCTAGCCTCCCGTATCCCGGGAAACAGTCCCAAGCGCCTGCTGGACCGCCCGCAGATCCAGAAAATAGTGACAGATCTCTATGTCATTCGCCAGGAGCACCGGGACCTTCTCACCATAGGCGCTCAACCAGTCCGGCCGGATATCGACATCCCTGATTTCCAGTCCAAAAGCGCGCTCCGTCTGCAGTTCGCGTAGCTGATCCACCATGTCCTCGCACAGGTGACATTCCGAACGCACGTACACCACCAGTTCTTTTCCAGAGCCTTCCACCGTGCCCTGCCGCGAAGTCTTCACCGAGGGCTATTCTAGGCTGTGTAGTCAAAAGCGCCGTTCTGGAATGGAGCACCCGGATTTAAATGCTGGATCATCGGGTTGAGTCACCGCACGCAGCGCCTTATTATTCGCCGGCTGTGCGCGAAACAGCGGTACCCGTAACCGATACCACACCTGCTCCTGACCGATGAATCAGACCGGCCTTGATCCACAGTGGATCGGTAAAACCTTTGATGACTTCCTGTTCCGGCCCTGCAAGGGACGGATCGTGAGCCGTTCGCTGATTTCTCTGCAGTCGCAGCTGACCCGGAACATACCGCTCGAGCTTCCCATCGTCTCGGCCAACATGGACAGCGTGACGGGTCGGGACATGGCCGAAGCAATGGCCCTGGAAGGCGGTCTGGGAGTGATTCACCGAGGCCAGAGCATCGACCGGCAGGCTGAGCTGGTCTCAAGGGTCAAACGCAGCCACAGCGCCGTGATCGAGAACCCGTTGTGCCTGCCACTGTCGGCAACGATCGGCCAGGCAAGGTCCTTCGCCAGCCGCCACAATATCAACGGAATTCTAATCGAGACGTGCTCCGGCAGTGGGACTCTGGCCGGCGTTCTCACCCGCCGTGACATTCCGTGGCAGAAGGAGGCCGATGATCGACCGGTCAGCGACTTCATGACCACTTTTGAGCGCCTCAAGACCGCCCCGCCCGATGTCAGTACCGACGACGCCGAACGGATCATGTTCGAGGGCCGCTTCGAAAGACTCCCCCTGATTGACGGCGAACGCAGAATCCATGGACTGATTACCCGCAAAGATGTCAGATTTCTACGCGAAAGGCCTTACGCCAGCAAAGACAACAAGGGCAGACTGCTGGCAGCCGCGGCCGTGGGCTGTACGGGTGATTACCTGGAACGCGCTGACCAGCTGGTCAAATCCGGAAGCGATTGTTTCTTCATCGATATCGCCCACGGCCACTCACAGGTGATGGAAACAGCCGTCGACCGCCTTAAGTCCGGGTTTTCGGATATACCGCTGGTCTGCGGCAACGTGGCAACGGCCGATGGTGCCCGGTTTATGCGCGACATCGGTGCCGATGCGGTCAAGGTCGGGGTGGGGCCAGGGCGCGGCTGCCGTACCCGTCTGGAAACGGCCGCCGGTGTGCCGCAGCTTCAGGCGATCCGGGAAACCTGGTCCGCTGTGGGCGGCGAGATCACAATCATGGCCGATGGCGGTATCCGGCACGACAAGGATATTTTCTTGGCCCTCGCTTGTGGTGCCGACACTGTGATGCTGGGCAGTGCACTGTCCGGCACCGATGAGTCGCCGGGCCGGGTGATCGAAGACCCGGCGACCCACAGCAAGAAGAAAATCTACCGCGGTATGACCTCTCCAGAAGCGGTCCTGGAATCGCTGTACGACACGGATGACGTCGACGCGGTCAATGCGGCCCTGGACACCCCCCCCGAGGGGCAGGAAATCCAGGTGCCGTACAAAGGGAGCGTGGTCGATATTCTGCACAGAATACGCGGACACCTGAGATCGGCCGTCAGTTATGCCGGAGAAACCTACCTGGCGGACGCCCAGGAGAAGATTCTTCCCGACCCGCTGCGCTTCCTCGTGCCGCTGTCCGAATCGGCCCGCCGCGAATCCTACGAGCGATAAGCCCGCGGCGAGTCCGTCCGATCACACGCGCCACCGGCAAACACTACGCTAACAGCATCGTCTTTAATCCCACTGATGCCATCGAGCAATCGCACCGAAGCCTGGCCATGGCACCTGTGCGGACTGATCGCGCCCGGGGGCATCCTGTTCGGCAACTTGGTTGGGGGCATCTGGACGCTGGCCGGTGTGATTCTGCTGCTGGTGATCTATCCGATCCTCGATCTTGTCACCGGTGCGGTCCGCAGACCTCATCTACCGCGATCGCGGGCCGGTCCACTCGCTGCGATCCCCTATCTGCATGTGG
>CAZEKE010000171.1:0-4801 GCA_964512815.1 uncultured Acidiferrobacteraceae bacterium | reverse complement strand
GACATCCTGTATCTGTCGTTGACCGATTTCATTCAGCATGCCTTTGCACCGGGCCACCCGGAAGCCGATCAATTCTATAAAGACCTGGATGCGCGTTTCGGGCGCCTGGAGGAACTTGGCGCGATTGTCGCCCTGACCGCGGATCACGGGATGAACGACAAGGCCGATGATGACGGTTCGCCCTGCGTGGTCTGGTTGCAGGACATCCTCGATGCTGCTTTCGGCAAAGGTACCAGCACGGTGATCTGCCCGATCACTGACGCTTTCGTCGGCCACCACGGTGCGCTCGGCGGCTTCGTGCGAGTTTATTGCCACGCGGACCTGACTGCCGAGCAGGTCATCGAGACGATTCAGGACTTTCCCGGTCTGGAGCAGGTGCTGTCACGTAAGGAGGTTGCCGACACGTACGATTTACCATTCGACGTGGAAGGTGACGTGGCGGTCCTGGGTGACGCACACACAGTAATCGGCGCCAGCGAACAGGATCACGATCTCAGCGGGCTCAAAGGACACCGTCTCCGTACTCACGGAAGCCTCTACGAAGCGGACGTGCCGATCGTTCTCAGTCGGCCCGTGAATGATGTGTATGCGGGTCGCGCCGAAGCTGGGCGGCTGCACAGTTATCAAGTGTTCGACTATGTGTTGAACGGAACTGTGAATTAGGGGAGGTCGCGGCATGACGAGAACAGGCCGAGCTGTGGTTTACAGTGGGCCGAATGCGCCATTCGAAATGCGCGATGTGCACCCAAGCGAGGTGCTCATGCGCATCACCATGCCGACCACCTGCTACTCGGGATCGACATGTTGCGTATCGGCGGACGCTACAGCATAGGCGGACTGGTCAACCTGGGGGCGTACTTCACTCTGGACGGCAATCAATTGCTGCGCTAGTGGATAACTTTACGTGGCATTCACAACTATCATGCGCGACACCTGATTCAGACACTCGATTTTGTCATGGCTAACCGCGATCGCTTTCCTTTCAAGGACATTGTGTATTCCCGCTTCTCGCTGGACCATCTCGATGAGCTATTCGAGAAAGCCGGCAGCCACAGTGTGTTACGCGCCGCTATTGTGCCTTGAGTTACTTTTCAACAGAATCACTGACGCGGGAGACAGCAGAAGGTAGTCTCTGCGAGGACCAAAACGAACTATGATTGGACCCGATCTGAATTTCACGCCCAAGGGGTTATACATCGGAGGGGAGTGGCAGGAGGCCACCGGCGGCGGACGACTCTCTTCTATCAATCCTTCGACAGGTGAGCACCTCGGTGAGGTGCCGCTGGCCGCGGATGATGATGTGCACCGCGCGGTAGAAGCCGCCCACGATGCCTTCGTCAGCGATTGGGGCCGTATGCCGATCCGTGAACGCGCTGCCTATCTCGAATCTCTTGCCGACAAGTTATCCGCACACCGTGACGAGTTAGGGCTGATGGACTGCGTCGACTCGGGCAACGTGCTGGCCGGCATGCAAGGTGACGTCGATTGGACAGTCGACACGTTGCGCTACTTTTCTGGGTTGATCACAGAGATCAAAGGTGAGACGTCATCCGTTGGCCCGCGGCACATGAATTTCACACGACGCCAGCCTTACGGTGTGGTAGCCAAGATCAACCCTTTCAATCATCCGTTGCGCTTTTGTGCCGAGAAGGCTGCCGCGGCGCTCGCGGCCGGCAACACGGTGGTGGTGAAGGGTCCGGAGCAGGCACCGCTTTCCAGTCTGCGGTTCGCGGAGCTGTGTGATGACATCCTCCCGCCGGGTGTCGTGAACGTCGTGACCGGCGATGGTGCAACCGGTTCTGCGATGGTGTGTCACCCGCTGGTCGAACGCATTGGCTTCGTCGGTTCGGTCGAAACGGGGCGTATCGTCGCCCGCGAGGCCGCCGATGGGCTGAAGAAAGTAACCCTGGAACTCGGTGGCAAAAACCCGATCATCATTTTTCCTGATGCCGATCCGGCAAAGGCGGCCCGCGCGGCGGTGACCGGCATGAACATGAATCGCCAGGGGCAGTCGTGCAGTTCGACATCGCGCGTGTTCGTTCACGAATCGCTGCACGATCCGGTGATGGACGCACTAGTCGCTGAGTCTGAGGCGCTGCCAGTAGGATTTCCGTGGCAGCAGGACAAGCAGGTTGGACCTATTGTGTCAGCAGCCCAGTTCGAGCGCGTCATGGGATTCATTGAGTCCGGCAGAGAGCAGGGTGCGCGCCTGATGACCGGTGGTGTGCATCCATCCGATCCCGAGTTGGCTAACGGCTTTTTCGTTCTGCCAACCGTTTTCGACGGTGTCGATTCTTCCATGCGCATTGGCAGTGAGGAGATTTTCGGACCGGTGATGTCGGTTTTTACGTGGTCCGACTACGAGGACATGCTGGCTAAGGCAAACGGCCTCCCTTATGGTTTGACAGCGTCCATCGTCACCAACGACCTGGAAAAGGCGATGGAAACTGCGGAGCGTGTGGAAGCAGGTTACGTATGGATCAACTCCAATGGCCGTTACCTTGGCGCGCCGTATGGCGGGTGGAAGCACAGCAGCATAGGACAAGAGGAGTGCTTCGAGGAGTTGTTGAGTTACACACGGATCAAGAATATAAACATGCGCTGGTAACCGCACTGATGATGTCCCAGTCTGAACAACGGCGCGTCAAAAGTTGCTGGTGTATCTCAGCGATGTGAGAAAGACCTAATCGAGATGGAGTGTATTGCCCTGACGACGATGCCGTTGCTGAAGGGTGCTGGGAGTCGCGGTATCAGCGTGTTTGGGATAATTCAGCGGCGAGCATACTTCCAGTATCAGAGGCGACAGCTAAACGTGAGCAACTTCAGGGTAAGGGGCCAGTTTTATATTTAAGTCCCATGATCTCGCAGTTATCGCGCGTGTATCATCGCAAATTGCGATACTGGAACACGGTAGTTTGCGGAAAATCGGCGATCGGGATGCTGTGCTCACTACTCCCACACACCCATATACGCGATGCTTGCTCGAAGCCTCTAGCAACATGTGAAACTCGGTATTAAGTTTCTTATCAGACCATTTCCTATTTGTCTCTCTGCAACAAGAAGATATGGCTCACTGGAGCGACGCACCAATTACAACCAACTGTGGAATAAAGGAATCGCTAGATCAACCAACTGTTAGGTGGCGATTTTGATGTATGGATAAATGGTGGCGGTATTAGTGGGGCAGTCGTTACTGTTGGAAAGGTAATCTCAGTAATGGAGAAGGGTGGTGAGTGGGTGGATAGGACAATATTTGCAACGTTGAAAGTTAATATATCTGGAGCAATAATCTCGGTTAATTAACTATCAACTGGAGTTACAAGGTTTATCGGCGTGTTCGAAGTAATGGTCAGGCAGTCTGAACTGAACCAGAATCATCGCCACCTGAATGTCTGGCCTATCAAGCGAATTACGATAGTATGAGTAACGAACCAACAAAAGATACTGATCGCTGGAATATTGGGAAGTCGAACCTCGTACTGAATACAGTGTTCTTGCTGCTGTGCCTCACAGTAAGTCATCTATTCAACTTAACATTTCTATGGGCAGTGCTATGGTGCCTACCACTGATACCCGTGTGGTTCTTGGCCAAGAAGCTATTAAGGCAAGAGGAATAGAGAGCAGGAATCTCTGCCAGTCAACCATTGTTAGGAGTAAACTGGTCAACCCCTACTGGCGATCATTTGTTACGGTGAAATTATGACTAATATGGAAAAATTGCAAGCGGTCTGGGAAGCCAAAGACTTAGACGGCGTGTTAGGCATGTTTACTGAAGACGCGGTAATAAGATTGCTGCATGAGAACAGAATCTTAGAAGGAGAAGACCGCGAAAAGGAATTAACTGAGATGGTTCTAGATGAAGATACAGTATCTTCTAATTTCAGAATAGTATACGAAAATGACGAATGTGCAGTAACTCATGAGAGAATTTCAGGAGAACATTTTGGAGGACAAGTTTCTATCGTCCAACTCTGGCGTGGCGGACAGATTTATCATATGGAAGTGGGTTTGATTACCGACAATACATAATTATGCTGGTTAGGGTGACACCCTCACTCTACCCATAGATATACATATACCCTCGTAGTGTGGCTCTACAGGCGCGGTATTAGCCTAAAAGGCTATGTCAATGCTGTTGAGTTGATGGAGCTTTAACCTTCTCTAGCACGAGCATACTCTCTTGCTTGTTCTGTATATGTTTTCTTTTCGCTAGAGCGCTCAATCCCATTTAAATGCGCAAAATACTCTACGCCCAGCGGATCAAGCGCCTGTTGTAACTCAGCGGATGGATTGCCATATATTTTGGCTCGAGTCATGGTCGCCGATTCAAACAGTGTGTCAAACAGGTGACCCACATTTCCCAAATGAACCATGAATGCGTCAGAGTCTTTGAAGGTTTCAAGTAAGTGACACTCGGTGCCATCTTCGTTGATATGGTATTCGTAGACTAATGTATTGGGCTCGTTCAGAGTGGTTATTTCAACCATTGTGCTTACTATCGCCTTGAAGTCATCAAGCTTTCCTTCCTTAATAGAGAGCTGAAAATCAGTCACGATATAGCCTGACATAGCCTATCTCTCCCCTGTGGTACGAGTTATGTTATTAGGTCCAGCTAGGGCTACCGTAACCCATATCCTGCATAGAAGCCTGTACCTCTCATGCAGCTGCCGTCATGTGAATCTCGACCAACAACTCAGGTGAGGCCATCTCAGCCTGAACGGTATAACGCGGCGGTGGTGTGTGTTCTGGAAAATACTCGATATAGACCTCGTGGTAGGCCGGCCAGTCTTCCATGTTTCTC
>CAZEKE010000170.1:0-3525 GCA_964512815.1 uncultured Acidiferrobacteraceae bacterium | reverse complement strand
TGAACCTGTATTCGCGGTTTCCCAACCTCGGTATAGCCAGTCTACTGGCCATGCAGATTCTGTGTTTTGGGCCGCTTTCGGGAGCCCTGATGTGGCTGATCCAGATGATCTGGATCCCCTTCTGGGCTGCGGGGGTGATCAACGGGATGGGTCACTTCTGGGGCTATCGCAATTATGAAGTCGAGGATGCGAGCCGTAATATCGTGCCGTGGGGAATGCTGATCGGCGGTGAAGAACTGCACAATAACCACCACGCCTTTGCATCCTCGGCGCGCTTCTCCACCAGGCCCTGGGAACTGGATCTGGGATGGTTTTACATTCGCACGTTGGAAAGACTGAACCTCGCCGAAGTCTTCAAACTGCCGCCGGTAACCATCGTGCGACCCGATAATGCCCACTGCGATCTCGAAACGGTTCGGGCTCTGGTTAATAACCGTTTTGAAATCATGGCCCAGTACGCACGCGAGGTACTGTCCACTGTCTGCCGTGAAGAGGCCGGTGCTCTAGTCAGACCCAACCGCACCAATCGGAAACTGCTCCGACGTGCCTCAAGGCTGATCACACGTGAACAGTTGGGGCTGAGTCCCAGAGCCAAAGAGCACCTATCCAGGGCGTTGGCACTGTCACCGCGGATACACACGGTTTATGAGGCCAAGTTGAGACTCCAACAGATCTGGCAACGGTCGTCCACCACCAGCGAGAACCTCGTGCACCAGCTGGAACACTGGTGTCATACAGCCGAGGCATCGGGGATCGAATCGCTACAAACGTTCTCCAACAGGCTCAAAGGCTACAAGCTATTGTCTGATTGGCCCGCTCCACCGACCCAACAAAAAACCCCTGCCTGAGCAGGGGTCTTCACCACCGACATGATTGAGTTCCAGGAACTCAGGCTCTGACCTTACTTGATCTTCGCTTCCTTATAAATCACATGCTTTCGGACCACCGGATCAAACTTCTTAATCTCGATCTTTTCGGTAGTGGTCCTCTTGTTCTTGGTGGTCGTGTAGAAGTGCCCCGTTCCGGCAGAGGACACCAGCCTGATTTTGTCACGCATGAGACTATTCTCCGTTTGTGCTCAGATCTTCTGGCCCTGGGCCCGAAGATCTTTCAAAACTGTATCGATACCCTTCTTATCGATGATTCGCAGACCCTTGTGGGATATGCGCAGACGGACCCATCGATTTTCACTTTCGACCCAGAACCGCCGGTCATGGATGTTTGGCTTGAACACGCGTTTGGTCCGGTTGTTGGCGTGTGAAACGTTGTTACCGGTAACGGATCTTTTTCCGGTAATCTGGCAGACTCTGGCCATCTGACTGCTACTCTTGGCTGGTTAATGGACGGCTGCGTTTTATACCAGAAAAGGGGCATGAATTAAAGCCGTCAATCTGGCTCGATAACCCCTTAATTAGCCGCTATTTCCCCGGATGAGCGGTTCTGTAGGGATACGGACTCGAGTTTCCCACAAGGTCCTCAACCGTTAGACTTCCACCCATGGCCACACTGGACGGCAGGCGTATTCTGGTCGGTATCACTGGCGGAATAGCAGCCTACAAAAGTGTTGAACTGACACGGCGGCTGCGTGATCAAGGTGCCGAAGTGCAGATTGTTCTGACACCGGCTGCCCGGGAGTTCATCACGCCCCTCACCCTGCAGGCCACCAGCGGCAACCCTGTTCGCGATTCGCTTCTTGACCCTGATGCCGAAGCTGGTATGGGTCATATAGAGTTGGCAAGATGGCCCGACCAGGTCATCATCGCCCCTGCCAGTGCCGACTTCATTGCCCGCCTGGCCGCCGGACTGGCCGACACGCTGCTCAGCGCCATCTGTCTGGCCACTGAAGTACCGGTCGCCATCGCGCCAGCAATGAACAGAGCTATGTGGGAAAAAGCCGTCACAAGGCGTAACGTTGCGACACTGGAGTCCTGGGGTGCACAAATTCTCGGTCCGGGTTCCGGCGAACAAGCCTGTGGAGAAACCGGTCCCGGCCGTATGCTTGAGCCGGACGAAATCGTCTCTGCCCTGGCCGGATCCAGCGAAAGCGGAGTCCTCCAGGATCTTCAGGTACTGGTCACCGCCGGTCCGACCGTGGAAGCGCTGGACCCGGTCCGCGCATTGACCAACCACAGTTCCGGCAAGATGGGCTACGCGGTGGCTAGCGCAGCAATGACGGCCGGAGCCGCGGTGACCCTGGTCAGCGGCCCGACATCGCTCGAGCCCCCAGCGGGTGTAAAGATAAGACAGGTTGTTTCAGCAACGGAAATGCTGAGCGCCGTTGAGGCTGATATCGATTCGACGGATATCCTGATCAGCGTCGCTGCAGTCGCTGATTACCGTCACGCAGAAAGACAACCAGAAAAGATTAAAAAAGAGGCCGAGGACATCTCCTTAAAACTGATCCGAAATCCGGACATTCTGTCGGCCGTCGCAGCTCGACCATCACCTCCCTTCACCGTGGGATTCGCAGCCGAGACCGAGCGTCCCGCAGAACAGGCCCGTGAAAAACTGAACCGCAAGAATGTCGACCTGATGGTCGCTAATCTAGTTGGGGGAGACGATGACCCTTTCGGCAGTGATGAGAATACCCTGATTCTGGTTGACAATGAAGGAGACACCTCTCTGGGCCGAGACAGCAAAGTCCGCCTCGCGAGAGCCCTGATCGACGAGGTCGCGACCCGCTACCATGCAAAAAATCCAGCTGCGAATACTTGATCCACGGCTGGGAGGTGAATTCGCCCTTCCCGATTACGCGACTCCAGGATCTGCCGGAATCGATCTGCGGGCCTGTCCCGATCAGGACCTGGTCATTGGGCCCGGCCAATGCGAACTGATTCCAACCGGACTGGCAATACACATCGCCGACACATCGATCACTGCGGTCTTACTCCCGCGCTCCGGGCTAGGTCATAAACACGGTATCGTGCTCGGCAATTTGGTGGGCCTGATTGACAGTGATTACCAGGGCCAAGTGATGGTATCCTGCTGGAACCGCAGTGCGTCTTCATTCACGATCCAACCCGGCGACCGCATTGCCCAGATGGTCTTTCTGCCAGTCATTCAGGTGGAGCTGGAACCCGTCGAGGAATTCAACAAAAGCGATCGTCACACCGGTGGATTTGGGCACACGGGAAACTCGTGAAAACCAAGGTGCCTGCATTACGCCATTACTCTGCCCCCACGCTGTGCTTTTCTAGAAGCGGTATAGCAAGCTAGAGGGCGGCTGCAGCGCCGTCGCAACGCGGGTCGCTGGCACCTTCCATTAGACCATCGGGGCAGACCACTACCGCGCCAGCGTGCCCCATGACACCATCATAGGCACCGATAACCTCCAGATCGTGGCCGGCCTGCTTCAACTGTTCGTAGAGTTCAGTATCAAAACGATTTTCTATCCTGAGATTGGTCACTTCGCTGCCCCAGGTTCGCCCCAGCAGCCACCGGGGTGCACTGACGGCCTGTTGCAGGTTCTGCCCATACCGGACATAGCGGGAAAATATCATCGCCTGGGTCTGAGGCTGCCCTTCT
>CAZEKE010000169.1:0-3792 GCA_964512815.1 uncultured Acidiferrobacteraceae bacterium | reverse complement strand
TGGACAAAGCCTGGTGGGATGCATTGATCGGCGTAAACCTCACCGGCACCTTCATGTGTTCGCGCCGGGCGGCTCATATGATGGCCCGACAGGGCAGCGGCAGCATCATTAACATGTCCTCGGGAGGTGGCACCAAGGCCCACCGTGCTTTTGTTGCCTACGATGCTTCCAAAGGTGGTATCGAGGCCATGACACGCGCCATGGCCCTGGACCTGGGTCCTTACGGGGTTCGTGTCAACTGTCTGGTGCCAGGATTTATCAACACCTATGATGCCAGTGAAAAAGTCCAGCAGGAACAGGGGGAAATCGTACCGCTGGGCCGCATGGGGGTCGCCGAGGACATGGCCGGCAGCGCCGTGTTTTTGGCCTCGTCGGATGCCGCGTATATCACCGGCCAACGAATCGTGATCGATGGCGGTGTTCTGGTACAACAACGCTCGGCCAACGTGGATACCTACCCGCCGAGCCGCTTCCCTAAACTGGACTAAAACGCAGAAGAGACCCGGAGCGGTATATCAGGAGAGGATACCCGGCAAGTATACCCATGGGGTCGTCAGTTAGCCCGCTGGATTTGCCCGCTCGATAATTGCATCGAAATCAGACGTGGGGGGCAGAGTTCCGTAACTGCCGCCCCATGGACTCCCCAGGCGTGAAGCACAGAAAGCGTCTGCGATCGCCGATGGTGCATAACGAACCAGTACCGATGCAGTCAGCGTGACCGCCATCAACTCGGTCACCATCCTAGCCCGCAGTTCCATATCAGCGGGGTCGTTCAACTCTTTTTTCAGCACGTTGACAGCACGGTCCAGGTTCGGATCCACACCTCGCGCAGTATCCAGCTCATCTAGCAACGCGGGAATCGCCTCCTGCTCCCGGAACATGGCGCGCAGCACGTCCAGACAGATGATGTTTCCTGATCCTTCCCAAATACTATTTACCGGCGCCTCGCGGTACAACCGCGGCATGATCGATTCTTCGATATAACCCGGGCCACCATGGCATTCCATGGATTCAAAGATGTGGCCCGGTGCGCGCTTGCAGACCCAGTATTTACCCACTGCGGTACCGATCCGCGCCAGCGCAGCAGCAGATTCATCCCGTGCGGACTCATCTATCGCGCGGGCGACACGCAGCGACAACACCAGCGCCGCCTCTGATTCAACCGCCAGATCGGCCAGTACATTACGCATCAGCGAATGCTCAATTAGTTTTTTATGGAACGCCGTGCGATGGGCTGTGTGGTGCAAAGCCTGTACGAGTCCCTGACGCATCAAGGCAGCAGAACTGAAACAACAATAGAACCGATTGCCCTGAACCATGTCTATGATGGTCCGGATGCCACGACCCTCTTCACCAACCATCACCGCCCAACTGTCCTGAAATTCAATCTCGGACGAAGCATTGGAGCGATTGCCAAGCTTGTCTTTGAGCTGCTGAATAAACAGGTGGTTACGCTCACCCTCCGGGGTCCACCGCGGCACCAGAAAACATGACAACCCGTGGTCGGTATAGGCCAGCATCAGAAAGGCATCGGACATCGGCGCCGAACAGAAATATTTGTGCCCCGTGAGACGATATTCGGCACCCTCGCCCAGGGTAGTTCCGACCGGTATAGCGTGTGTTGTGTTGGAACGCACATCGGAACCGCCCTGCTTTTCCGTCATGAACATGCCCATGGTGGCACCGGTTTTTCGAGTCACCGGGATGTCGCGGGCATCATAAGAGGTCGACAGCAGCCTAGGGATCCATTCGTCACCTACGGCCGGTGTCATACGCAGCGAAGGCACCGCAGCGTAGGTCATGGCCATGGGACACAAGACGCCCCCCTCAGCCTGGTTGAACATGTAGGTGAGTGCCGCGTGAACAACTTGCGACCCCGATTGCGAATATTTCCAGGCAAAACTCGGTAGTTCATTGCCAATCGCCACATCCATCAATTGGTGATAGGCAGGGTGATAGTCAATCTGATTGATGCGCATACCGTAGCGGTCAAAAGGTTTGAGCTCCGGCACATGGCGATTGGCGAGCCGGGCCTGTTCGAAAACCTCTGCAGACCCGGAGAGAGCACCGAATTCGGCCAGTTTCGTTTCTGCCCAGCCGCCACCTTCCCGATGGACACTCTCTCGAAGCGCTATGTCGCCCTGCCACAGGTCCTGGTTCTCAAGGTGCGGCGGCATATTTGTGACTTCATGGGTCGGCAGCGCGGCGAGTGGTTTTACCGGTATCATTGCTCTGTTCCGTGAAATACAGGTTACGATAGACAGACTGACCTGCATTTAGAGGCCTGTCAACCACGTCCTTGAATCAGAAAAACTCGATGACCTGCCCGCTCACGTCCCGCTACGCCGAGGTGGCCGGCCCTGTGGCTGTCCCGCTAAAGATGGCTGGTCATCAGTTTCCTATAACGTGCGCACAGGCGGCCTGCGGTCGCCACCGTATTGCGCATCAATACCGCCACAGTGACCGATCCGAACCCTCCAGGAACCAGTGTAATCCAACGATTCCTTCTAAGCGCATCCACATCCGACGCTACATTATTCCAGCATGGCCTCAGCGACACGCCGGCCGACGATCTCACGACCTGTTATTTTTCTGTTCCCGTTGCAAAGCATTGAGCTGAGCCGGACACTCAAGTAGATACTGCGGATTTTCCTTCTCAAGCTCCTGCCTGCTGCCGTATCCCCAGAGCACTGCCGCCGCCTCGAGTCCGTTGTGGTGGGCGGCGGCCAGGTCTATAAAACGGTCTCCGATCATGAGTGACCGATCAGTGATCGATCCAGATTCCAAAAGCTGTTTCAGCTGGCTGCTTTTTTCTATACCGATATCTCCGCCGCTGACGAAGTCGAACAAAGGCCGCAATTCAAACAACTCGAGAATTTTTTCGGCCACGTCAACTCTTTTCGACGTGCAGACACCCAGACGCTGCTCAGCTTCCTGATGGACCAGCTTCAGAAATGCTTCCACACCGTCGTACAGCGTATTCTCACGGTAGCCGACACTGATGTACCGTTCCCGGTATTTTCCCACCAGTGTCGAACTCTCTTGCCGGACAGAATCTCCAAGCAGGCGCTCAAACATCTCGTCCAGCGGCAAACCGATAAGGACCCCGATTTCCTCATCGGGTCGGGCCTTGTGGCCTTGTTCGATCAGAGCGAAATTGATCGATCGGATAATCCCAGGGCCGGGATCACTGATGGTGCCATCGAGGTCGAATATGAGGCAGTCGTGTTGCATCGCAACGCCCTACCCGGGTCCAGGAAAACCTAAACTGGCCGGAACTGGGGCCCTTGAGAGAACCGGATCACCGTCCACACTGATCAACTAACCGGGATTCCAGATTCCACTGCCGGAAACACTGCGTTATCCCGCACAGTAGACCGGAATATTTTTCAGTAGCGGTTACCCCCACCACCGTAGTTACCGCGCATACCTCCTCGGGGGCGCTCCTCGCGTGGTCTGGCCTTGTTTACGGTCAGGGACCGGCCGCTGAAGTCACGTCCATTGAGTTCATCGATCGCTTTCTGGGCTGCGCTGTCGTCGGACATCTCGACAAAACCGAAGCCCTTGGACTGCCCTGTGTAACGGTCCATGATCAACTTCGCACTGCTGACCTCTCCATATTCCGTAAACATCGCCCTGAGGTCTTCTTCGGTCAGGTTGTATGACAAGTTTCCAACATAAATATTCATTATCGTCTGGATCTCTTTATCGTTAAAAGAATTCGCTGTGCGTTACCGGAAATACAAGCACGCACTTACGCGTGAATGGAAATGGAGCGGGATGTTGAACTGG
>CAZEKE010000168.1:0-4447 GCA_964512815.1 uncultured Acidiferrobacteraceae bacterium | reverse complement strand
GCGGTCCAGGCGTCTGCTGATACAGCAGGGCAGAGCGGACTCGGCCGGCTGAAGGCTATGCTGAGAGGGATCATTGCCAACCAGTATCTCGCCGGTATCGCGCTGGGTGTTCTGGTCAATCTGAGCGGGGTCCAATTACCGAAATTGGTCATGGACGTGGTGGCCCTCATCTCTCAATCGGCAGCACCGTGTGCGCTTTTTGCTCTCGGTGCTGCATTGAGCCAATATCGAATTGCCGGATCCATAGCGGCCTCGATCACCATCTCCCTGTTGAAAACGCTGGTTTTTCCGGCCCTGGTCTGGCTAGTGGCAGGAGGGTTGCTGGCGTTGGATCCGTTGTGGCAAGCGGTGTTGGTGTTGATGGCTGCACTGCCCGTGGGGATCAACACCTACCTTTTCGCGGAACAGTACCGTACCGGTATACCGCTGGCCACGGGGTCGACGGTTCTCAGCACTGGACTGTCCATGATCACGATCCCTGTTATCCTGGGATTGATTGAATTACCGTGAGCGGTTCTCTCCGGCCTCACCCGACGGTGTGGGTTCTGACGACCCTGCTCCCGTCAGGGCCCGAAGATGGACACTGACACTGCTGGCAAGAGCATCGAGATCGTAACCGCCCTCGAGCACGGAGATTAGCCGCCCCGCAGCGTGCTTGTCTGCGGCTTCGAGCATGCGCTCGGTCATCCAGGAATAAAACTCTGTAGAGAGGTTGATTGCCCCGAGCGGATCAGCCTGGTGTGCGTCGAAACCGGCTGAGATGAGAATCGCGTCCGGTGCGTAGCCGTCAATTGCAGGCAGGATCTTATCGACGAACGCTTGTTCGTAATCGTCATCGCCACTGCCTGCGGACATCGGGCAATTGAGTGTTGTGCCGGTACCTGCTCCTCTGCCGGTCTCGGAATGAGTCCCGGTACCAGGGTAGTGGGGGTATTGGTGAAGACTGACATAGAAGACTGAAGGGTCTTCCTCAAAAGTATGTTGGGTACCGTTGCCGTGGTGCACATCCCAGTCCAGGATCACAATCTTTTCAAGACCGTGCCTGTTCTGCAGGTAGCGTGCGGCGATTCCGATATTGTTGAAAAGACAAAAGCCGAGTGCAGTATCTTTTTCTGCATGGTGGCCGGGTGGTCGAACCAATGCAAACCCGTTGTCAGAATCACCGTCCATGATTTCATCTACCAGAGAGAGAACCCCGCCTGCTGCAAGCCGCGCAATTTCAAACGACTGCTGGCTAACTGCGACGTCGGGGCTGTCTAGATAAGGTCGCCCCTCTTCGCAAGCGAGCTTCGCGCGTTCCAGAAGAGCAGCGTTATGTACAGTTCGGAGCCATTGGGTTTCACAGCATCGAGTTGATACAGCCCGCAGCCGATCGAACCAGTCCTGCTGGCGTAACAGGGCCAGTGTGTTGGTCAGCCGGGCTGCTCTTTCCGGGTGACCGGGTCCGGTGTCGTGCTCGGCAAACCGTTCGTCGCTTAGAAAAGCAGTGGTCATTCAGGCAGGTACCCCAGGCTGAACCGCATTAAAATCAAGGCTCATTATCGTCGATCAAGGTTCGATCTTGCCACACACCAGGATGCCCGGAGTTACGCACCACCACGCCAACAGGGCCCTGAATAGGACCCGTTGGTCCGGAGTCGAATTCACTTTGACTGCCGGCCGGGCGACCAGCTGAAAGGAATCCAGGCGCACAAAGTGACCGGGCTGCAGATCATCGCTACAACAGCCGGTGTAGTCGGCGTTTATCTTTTGCTGTTCCGTTACTGGCCGCTGCCGGCTAAGAGTGGAAAGAGAATTCGAGGCAAGACGCTGCCCGCCGCGGGCAGGACCCGCAGCTTTACAGTGGGGACCTACAATATTCACCGATCGCGTGGTATCGATGGTAAGCGGGATCTTCAACGGATCGGCGATGTTATCGGGGGTTGCGACATGATCGGCCTGCAGGAGGTAGAAGGCTCCACGCTGCGCGGATTTCGGAACCAGGCCGATCGCCTTGCTGAACAGCTGGGTCTTGGCGTTCACTTTTCCCCCACCCGGCGGCGTTGCCTACTGCCCAACCGGGGCAACGCCTTTCTCACCCGGCTACCAGTCAAATGCTGGTCAAGCGAACCCCTGAGCCCCAGCCGCAGCAAGCGTTATCGAAACCTGACCGTGTATGCGGTCAGGGTCAACGGTGAGAGGGTTCATGTGATCAATACCCATTTGTCGGAACCGGCTGTGGCAACAGAACCGCTTCAGCGGGTGCTGGCGTTGTTCAGGCAGTTTGACCGGGCGGTCCTGCTGGGTGACTTCAACACGATGGCAGATCATCCGTCACTCACGCATCTTCTTGAGAATGATGCCCAGGATGCCACGGCATTGAGTGGGGAACATTCCGACCGGATCGACTGGATTCTAGTCCGGGGACTGCGCATCGACGCCGCGTGGTCCGTGCCTAAAGGGCCTTCGGACCACCCTTTCTATGCGGCCCGGCTCAGCCTCGGCGAGGTTGAGTCGGGCTGACAGAACCCGCTGGTCAGACGGGAAATTTTTCCGTCGCCAGGAGTTTTCTCGCGGTTTCCAGTAATTGCGGCGACTCCTGCCAATTCTTAAGGAACCGGTGGACATCGCTCTCAAGGGCGTTTTTGTAGGATGTGCTGCTATGGTGCTGGCGCATCGCATCCAGGTCGACCAGTAGCGGACGGTCCCAGCGCAGTAATATGTTGTTGGCCTTCATGTCACCGTGGCTGATGCGGTGTTCCCTGAGTGTTTTCCAAGCCTTGACGATTCGATGCAGGATGACCTGGGCCTGTGACAATTCAATGTTTGACGTGAGATGGTCCTGACACGTGGGGCCCTCGATAAAGTCCGAGATGAACCAGGATCGAGCTTTCAATGGTCCTGCCGTTTCCTGTATCCAGGCAATCGCCGGTGCGGTTGGGACACCGAGACCATGGAGCAAGCGGGCAAAGTGCCAGCAGTTCTCCGCTCGGGCACGCCGTACAGACCGTCGAACGCGGTGCCAGAGGTTCTTGGTGTTGTACCGCTTGACGATAAATCTTCTTCCGTCCAAGGAGATCACGCCCACAGTGGTGGTACGATCGCTTTTGACGATCTGACAGGTCGGGTCGTTCAGCACAGCGTCCGGATCCTCGAAAGTCTGGCGCAACAACGGCGAGTTATCCCGGGTGTGATGATGGATACGCAACCGGCCGGAGGAAAACTGGCTCACGGCATCGGACAGGTAAGCGTAACCGGCAGGTTCAACCCCAGGTTGGTTTTCCACTGGCTGATCGTGCATTGTGGGTCGCGGACCCTACCAAAGTCAGTGTTGGGTTCTGGCCGTGGTCAGCACAGTTGTCTCAGCTTTTCTTTGATTTCTGGCTCGCCGTTGTTCCAGCTTGTGGAGATTGAGGGCGCGTTTCTGCACTTTACGCCAGAAATGCTTGAAGCGTCTGTTGTTATTGAACGCTTCGAGGACTTGCCGCCTGCTGGTGTTTTCATACGCGGACATAAAACGGATGAGGTCCCCGCGGGTCAGTCCCAGATTTCTACTGGAGTAGTGCAGTCCGGATACATCCCTCATCTTCCAGCGGGAAGGCGTTTTACTCTGCGGCGTGCGGGGTCGCTGGCGTTTCAGCAATCCCTGTACCGCCGACCTGATCCAGGTGCTCAACTGCGGCTTGTGAATCCGCATGCGGTGCAGGTCGATCAGAAAAATTCGGCAGTTCTCCGGATTTGGTTTTCCCGTTTTCGGGCTCTGGTGCAGAAGAAAATGACTGAGGTAAAAATCCCTGTGGTTGGCACCGCTGTTGTGCAGGATTCGGGCTGTTTGCGCCAGTTGTTCAATCAACCAGCGTTTGAAACGAAGGTCCTGTACCGTCTTCGGTGCACTGTGTTCCCAGCCCCATTCCCCACAGAGGTCCTCTAGGCTCTTGGCTTCTGGTATTTCGTCAGTGATGATAAGCGACTGGCGCCTGGCGGGGTCGTTGAACAGTTTTGCCAGGTGACGTTCGCGCGTACCATATCCGGCAATTTCCAGGGTATCCAGACCAAGATTCTGCAGAAGGGTCTGTCGACGAAGGTGATGTACGCCCTTCCATTCGTTTTCGGCACCCAGTACCGGCAGCCGAAGGGAGGTCAGGTTTTTCCCGATTTCTTTCCAGCCCACACCATCGTGAATCTTCAGGTAGTAACGCCGTCCCTGGTGGCTGAAAGAAACGGTCCGACGCCCTTCGTCGGCGAGCTTGTCCCGTTCAAGATGAACCCTGTACGGTCCGCATGGCTAACTTTTTACGAAGGCCAAGAGATGGTCAAAATCATACGCGCTGAGATCCTCACGCTGGTAAACATTCCGGATGTCTGGGTCGTTATGGGTTGTTCTTTCGGATGACCGGAAGTTAGATTGCAGACCTTCGATGGCGTCGACTGCTTTGCTCGGCATCTGGTAGAGAGCGTGATTCTTGCC
>CAZEKE010000167.1:0-3869 GCA_964512815.1 uncultured Acidiferrobacteraceae bacterium | reverse complement strand
ATACCTTCTATACTTACGACAGGGACTGGGGCCTCAGGTGAGATACGTTCTACCCTTCCCGACCAGTATCGATCGAGCATCGTATCTCCCACGATCAGTATCTTGCCACTCACATAGAACGGCTGGAAGATTCCAGCTCCTCTTCAATTGAAGAACCTCTCGCATAATCATTCAAGCCGCGACCAATACCCCTATATTCAAAACCGTGGGCTGCCACTAGATCAGGATCAAACAGATTTCTTCCGTCAAATATCAATTTGGCTCGCATTACCTGCGCCATTTTTTGAAGATCTGCACCACGAAATTCGTTCCATTCAGTCACAACGACCAAAGCATCTGCATCGATCAAAACATCGTATGGGGAACTACCTGTTGTAAATTTATGATTCCCGGAAAAAATCTCCCGGGCTTCAGGCATGGCTACAGGATCAAATGCACAGACCTTCGCGTTGTGTTCCAAAAGCTGATTGATAATCACAACACTTGGCGCCTCCCGCATATCATCTGTGTTCGGTTTGAAAGAAAGCCCCCAGATCGCAAACGTGAGATTCTCTAGGTTATGGTTGAACCGCCTCAATATTTTGGTTACCAGGACGATTTTCTGTTTTTCGTTGATTTTCTGAACTGCTTCCAGTAACCGGCAATCATAATCAGCCTCCTGAGCCGTCTGGTACAAAGCACGAACATCTTTTGGAAAACACGATCCCCCGTAACCACAACCCGGATAGATAAAGCTATAACCTATCCTGGGGTCGGAGCCTATGCCCAATCTGACGAATTCCACGTCCGCCCCCAGTTTTTCTGAAAGGTTCGCGATTTCATTGATGAAGGATATTTTCGTTGCCAAGATTGCATTAGCCGCATATTTGGTCAGTTCAGCTGATCGGATATCCATGCGCAGTAGGCGTCTGTTGTTCCGATTAAACGCCGCGTAGAGTTCTTCCATCAGGTCGCCGGCTTCCTCGCTGTCCGTGCCGACTATGATGCGATCCGGTTTCTGAAAATCACTTACTGCCGCACCTTCGGCAAGAAACTCCGGATTTGACACGACCATAAACCGAATCGTGCTGTGCCTGGCATCTAGTTCCGCTTGGATAATCTTCCGAACCTGGTCAGCAGTGCCGACCGGCACTGTCGATTTTGTAGCGATGACTTTAGTAGAGTTGATTGACGCGCCGATCGTTCTTGCGACATCGAATACATTAGATAAATCTGCAGCGCCATCTACCCCCGGAGGAGTTCCAACTGCAATAAACACAATGTCTGCATTAGCCACGCCAGCTTCCACGTCGATAGAGAACGCCAGACGCTGGGCCTCGAGATTTGATTTCAATAACGCTTCAAGACCTGGTTCGTAGATAGGAACGTATCCTGCACATAATTGGTCAATCTTGTTCTTATCGGAATCAATACACATTACGTCATGGCCAGCATCGGCAAGGCACGCGCCGCTGACAAGTCCGACATAGCCGGTTCCGATCACGGTAACTTTCATTACGTTCAGTGTCTCCGATTCGGCATTTCCCAACCATATAAGGACAGGGCACCTTCACGGTGCCCTGTCTTCAATCTATACTGATTTTATCAGTTGGTAACCTTAACTCCCTCTTCTTTTTCACCAACTTCCTGAATACGCAGAATATCCAGATTTCGTTCGAGGATAGCAGGGCCGAGACCTTTGACATCGATTAAAGCCTCAATCGAGAGAAATGGACCGTTCTCTTCTCGATACTCGACAATGGCTTTCGCGAGTTTAGGGCCCACCCCTTGTATGTGTTCGGCGAGACTAACCGCGTTCGCCGAATTAATATCAAGTGGATTGGCAAAGGCTCCGCTTGCGAGAAGAGTACTGCCTACCACATACAACAACATTTTTAATTTAAGCATGGTCTACGCTCCTTGTAGATTGTCTGATTCAGAAAAATACCACTATCCTTGTGGCAACTACGATTCTTGTTAAACGGACTGTTGAGATCAATGGTTGTATGTCGCTTGAAATAATTGGAACAATAGTGTAGTCAAGTCACCCACCGTCGCGGTGTAATCGTATTCCAGTTTCTGCATCCGGGACATTGCCAGTGCATGGCCTTAGCCCGAAAACCACATCGGTGACATTCATAGCCTCCCTTACCAGCGACAACACGGGAGATTAGTTGGCTCACAAGCCCAACATCAACTGCTTTCTGCTTTCCGTCTTCGTTTCCTTGTGATTGAAGAAGATTGTAGAGAGGCTCAAGTGTCCGGTTTTTCTGGATCCATTCCACCAAATAGCGTCTGGCGTGTTCCACCTGTCCCAGATCATTGAGGAGGTCAACCAATGAAAGCACTAGCCGGAAATCATCGTTTCGCTGTATGGTGGATTCCAGGAATTGCCGGTAACCCTCATTGAGGTTGAGCGATTCATAACTGCTTCGCACAAGGTCTACAACGTCAACGGCCATCTCGGGGTATCTGTCAACGATTTTGGTCCATGCTGCAATTGCCGATCGATGTTGTCCTCGAATAGCATATAAACGACCCGACTGAATCAATGCCCGAACACAGTCTGTATCTACCCCAAGAGCTTCCTTGACATAACCCTCACATTCAGAATATTTGCCGGCTGCCATACTTAAATCGCCGAGTTCACAGAGAAATTGAGCTATAAGCCCGGACAGGTCTTCACCGCTTGCCTTACATAATTTTGATGCTGCAGCTACTGCGCTTTCCCATTCCTTTTCTTGTTCGTAAATCTGTACCAGTAATCGATAGCCCGACTCCGCAAACTCTTCAGACGTGGATACCTCGACCAGGAGGTTTTCTGCTCGATCCAGTAGTCCCGCTTTGTAATAATCCTGTGAGAGTTCGAAGAGTGCGTGTAGCCTTTGCTTAGGTTCCAGACCACTACGGGCAACCAGATTCTGATGAACCTGAGTGGCTCTCTCAACCTCACCCCTACGACGGAATAGGCTGCCGAGAGCCAACTGAATTTCAATCGTTTCCTCATGTTCTTCAAGAGCTTCAATCAAGACTCCGAGTGCCTTGTCATGCTGCTCATTGATCAGATAATTGAGACTCCGGTAATAAGTTGTGGGAAGGCGTTTCTCTGCCCTGGAGGGTTGCCGCCATCCGAATCTGGCAACATACCAGCCAGATGTAGCTGCTATAGGCAAAAAGATTAAAAGCCAGACGGGATCCACGTTCGATGCCCTTAAGTTCTAGGTGTGTCTGGCATTTTGTCGAGGGCCTTTTTGTCGTTGCCTTGTCTGACGTCACGATAGGCTTTGTTCAACATATGTCTCAAACGCAAAACACGCCAACACAAGGTCAAATAGCCAACCGACACACCAACGGCGAATGAGATGAAGATCAGAAGGGCGACTGACCCCCTAAAATAGAATCCAAAATAATAATCGAGTGTAACCTGCTGCGGATTCTTTGAAACAAAGGTCAATATAAATATAAGCAGAAGAAAAGCAATTAAAGCGAGAAGCAGGGGTCTCACAAATCAAAGAGAATATGTGTTGTAAAGACGGTCGCGCTATATTTCCGCAAGATCTTCCGAAGTACCGGTTGTATTCGTAGCCGATAGTCCTTGGTTTACCCTTTCACGAAGCATCCTGCCGGGTTTGAAATGTGGTACGTATTTTTCATCGACACGCACGGCCTCTCCTGTTTTAGGATTTCGTCCGATTCTTGGTGCCCTGTAACGCAATCCAATGCTGCCGAAGCCGCGTATCTCAATTCGATCGCCGTCGATCAAAGATTGACTCATGTGTTCTAGGATAGAATTTATTGATGATTCAATATCCCTTGGTGACAAATGGAGCTGAACACGAGACAACTGGTCGATCAATTCTGACTTGGTCATAATGTCGGCTACTATCGGT
>CAZEKE010000166.1:0-3721 GCA_964512815.1 uncultured Acidiferrobacteraceae bacterium | reverse complement strand
ACCCGGTAGGCAACGAGTGAAGCATCCGGTGCAATGAACTCCAGCGCCTTCACGTTGAGTTCTTCCAGAATCTGTTCGACGTGGTTTCTCACCGCTGCGGCGTCTTCCTCAGTCGGGACCCGGACCAGCAGTCGTGCAAGTGGCTGGCGAACACGGATCCTGCTGCTTTCGCGGGCAGCACGGCCCAGACCGACCACTTTCTGTACCACTGTAAGCGACCCGATCAGTTCTTCATCCTGCCACAGCGGATTCGCCTGCGGCCAGTCGGTCATATGAACACTCATTGGCGCTTGCGGATCGACGCTTCTGACCAGGTTCTGATATAGCGCTTCGGTGAGGAACGGCATGAAGGGCGCCATCAGGCGATTCACCACCTCCAGGCACTGATACAGAGTAAGGTACGCTGAAAGCTTGTCATCTTCGGCTTCACTTTTCCAGAACCGTCGCCGGTTGCGGCGCACGTACCAGTTACTCAGTTGATCGACGAAACTTTCCAGTGCCTCCCCTGCAGTTCGTGCGTCGTAACGCTCCAGCGAAGTGGTGACCGTGTCTGTGGTACGGTGAAGCAGGGCGAGGGCCCAACGGTCGATCTCTGGCCGCTGATCCAGAGGAATCTCCGCAGTGACATCCAGCCTGTCCAGGCTGGCATACAAGGTGAAGAAGGCGTAGGTGTTCCAAAGGGTGTTGATGAAGGAACTGGCGACGTCGGCGATGATTCCAACCGAGATCCTTTTCTGTACTTCGGGTGCGAGTCGGGCTAGGAAATACCACCTTAAAGGGTCGGCACCGATGTGGTCAAAAACATCATAGGGGTCGACGATGTTGCCCAACGACTTGGACATTTTCTTGCCGTCTTTGTCGACGATGTGGCTGAGACATACACAGTTCCGGTAGGCGATGCTGTCGGAGACCAGCGTCGCGATGGCATGAAGGCTGTAAAACCAGCCACGAGTCTGGTCTATTGCCTCGCAGATGTAATCCGCAGGAAAGTGCCGGTCAAAAGTCTCCTGGTTCTCGAACGGATAGTGCCACTGTGCGTAAGACATGGCGCCGGAATCGAACCAGCAGTCGATAACCTCGGGGATGCGGTGGTACTGGCGCCCGTTATCCGGGTGCGTGAAGACGATACCGTCTACGGCCGGTCGGTGCAGGTCCAGGTCTTCCAGGGAATGGCCGCAGAGTGACTCCAGTTCTGCCAGAGAACCGACGCAGATGAAGTCGCCTTCCCCGTCTGTCCAGACCGGCAGAGGTGTGCCCCAGAAGCGTTCGCGGGAAAGCGCCCAGTCTATATTGTGCTCGAGCCAGTTGCCGAATCTCCCGTCGCGGATGGATTCCGGGACCCAGTTGATGGTTCTGTTCAACTCGACCATGCGATCCCGCACGTCGGTGGTCCGGATGTACCAGGCGTGCTTTGCGTAGTAAATCAACGGGTCACCCGTCCGCCAGCCGAACGGGTAATTGTGTAAGTGAGTCTGGCTCCTGAACAGAAGGCCTTTTTCTTCTAGCAGTTCAACGATGACGGGATCAGCGTCCTTGAAAAACAGGCCGGCGACCGGAGTGACCTCCGGTTTAAAACACCCGTCGAGGCCCACCCCGTGGACGACCGGTAGCTCATTTGTTTGTCCCAATTCAAGATCGTCCACGCCATAAGCCGGTGCCACGTGAACAATGCCGGTCCCGTCCTCTGTGCTAACGAATTCCCCCGCGTGAACCCGACAGATATCGCCTTCCGCCTCCAGGTAGTCAAAAAGACGCTGATAACGAAGGTCGACAAGATCACGACCTTTGACTTGACGGATGATCCGATGGTCTCCTTCGCCAAGCACGGTGTCGAGCAACGCCTTTGCGAGAACCAGTGTCTCGCCATGGTGGTCCACATAGACGTAGTCAATATCCGGGCCGACGGCCAGAGCCAGGTTGGAGGGTAATGTCCAGGGTGTGGTCGTCCAGACGAGAAAAGAGGTGTTGCTGTCATCTGTGAATCGAAAACGCAGGGTGACAGAAGGATCTTCGACTTTACGATAACCTTGCGCGACTTCATGGGATGACAGGGTCGCGCCGATGCGAGGATCATAGGGCACTACCTTGTAGTCCTGATAGATCAGTCCCTTGTCCCAGATGATTTTCAGGAGCTGCCACACCGATTCGATGTAGTGGTTGTCCAGGGTGTAATACGCTTCGTCCAGATCGACCCAGAAACCCATACGCTCGGTCATCTTCTCCCAGTCGGCGATATATCGCATGACCGATTCGCGGCAGCGCCGGGTAAATTCGGCGATCCCGACCTGGGTCTCGATCTCCTGTTTATCGAAGATTCCAAGTTCTTTTTCGATCTCGTGTTCCACCGGCAGACCGTGCGTATCCCAGCCACCTTTCCGGGGTGCGTAATAGCCACGCATGGTCTTGAAGCGGGGGTAAATGTCTTTGAAGGTACGGGCCAGCACGTGGTGTATGCCAGGGCGACCGTTGGCTGTGGGCGGGCCTTCATTGAAGGTGAACAAGGGTCGCTCCCGGCTCTGCGCCAGAGTCAGATCGAACACGTGGTTTTCTCGCCAGAAATCGAGTATTTCGGCTTCCAGAGCTGGGCCATCGTAACGACTCGATATAGTCTTGAAGCTCATCTTTGGCTCCTCAACAGCCATAACCCCACGGATGCCGTGACAACCGGCTTCCGGGGCGATTCGAATCTTTTGGGGTGTTGAGATTCGCGCGCGGTACCACCCGGCTTCACCGCTAGAAAAGCGGCCTTGGGGCAGCTTGGTCTGCCCGTGACCCGGTTTCGGGGGTCAGCCGGCTGAGCCTACCGGATCATTGTCGATCTTTGGGTCAGCGGCTCGGGGGTGATTTTCGGTGGATCCCGGCCAGGGATTTCAGCACCCCCTGGGTCTCTGGTGCGCGAGATGGCTCACCTACTCGTCCCCGTCACGGCCTATGCTGCCGGACGGTCTATCTAGAGACCGCGCAGCAGAGAGTGGCGGAAATCTAACCGCGCCGGATTCAAATGGCAAACGACACCGCACTGATCACCACACCTGCAGCCGGACCGTCTTGGTGGGAGGACAATTCCGACCTGACCCGAACCGCCCCGGCGCAGTATCATCGTTCCAGGACCCGGACAAGCAGACCCAGCAACAGGCAGCGGCACACAATGTCCAGTGCAGTGATAGCAATCGTCTTCCCAATCTTCGGTGTTGTCATCGTCGGTTATCTGGCGGGTCGTTTCCGGGTGCTGGACCGCAGAGCGGTTCATGGCCTTTCTCTTTACGTCTTCAATCTGGCGATCCCGATTCTGCTGTTCCGCGTGTTGGCGACCACCGATCTGCCGGAAGCTCTCCCCTGGCGTTATCTCGTCGGTTATTACGCCTGTGCGCTCGGGTTTTTTGGGGTCTCACTGTACCTCGCGCGGCTTGGGTTTGGTTTCACACTGGGCAAGGCCGGAGTTTTTGCTTTCGGCAGCAGCTACGGGAGTTTCATACCACTCGGCATACCACTGATTCTCGCCACCTTCGGGCAGAAGGCAGCTATTCCCCTGTTCGTTCTGGTTGCCACGCAGGCGCTTGTCATGTTTCCAATAATGGCCGCGGTCCAGGCGTCTGCTGATACAGCAGGGCAGAGCGGACTCGGCCGGCTGAAGGCTATGCTGAGAGGGATCATTGCCAACCAGTATCTCGCCGGTATCGCGCTGGGTGTTCTGGTCAATCTGAGCGGGGTCCAATTACCG
>CAZEKE010000165.1:0-9790 GCA_964512815.1 uncultured Acidiferrobacteraceae bacterium | reverse complement strand
CACACAATTCTTTAAGAACCTCATCATCACTTTTACTTTTAATAGCATCCATCACCTCATCAAATTCTTCCTGTATTAGTCGGCGTCTTAAATTCTTTTGTGCGCTCATCATTGCAGAAGGTTTATCATATGCAAGACCTATAGGATGATTGAATGCACGATGAAATATTTGCAACTTGTCTTGTAGTGTTTCACTTCTACCCATCATTCCGAATCTCCTTGATTAATCTTTCCAAATACCACTTTGCCTTCAGCAAATCTTTCTCTGGATTTTCTTTTTCTTTATAACGATACCTACTGATATATTTTATGATATTGCCTTTTAAGTACCCTTTAAATTCTTCTATCCCCATACTCTCTTGTATAAGATCAATAGTCTCAACAGAGTTTTGATTGTAGTGTGATGGACTATTGATCTGTTGCCATACATCAGGCATATTTTTAGGGCTACAAATACCAGTTAAATTTCCATCTTTATCTATCATGTGTATGCCTTTCTAATGAAGTTTATCCTTGTAATCAGAAAATTTAAGTATGGTAGCGTCCAGATGATTTTCTTCCTCTGTATCTAAATCTAAAAGCGAAATTCTCTTTCTCCCTAACGTGACTAGATCATCGAAGTTTTCTTCAAGCATTTCCAATAAACCATGTGTAGCAACAAATACAAGACTACTTTCAGACCCTTTTGGAAGATTATCAATTACATTCACCAAGACCTGTTCCTTTAGTAAGGAAGTATCAACTTTTTCTTCATCACCAAAGTCTTCGTGTTTTTGACTTAACACAATGCCTACCGAATCAGGCGGTAAAGATTCATATACACCCGCTATACGTTTTATCATCTCAAAAACTTCTTCTGTTATTTCATCATCATCTATCATATCATTTTCCTTATCTTTATTTAAACCATTTCTTAGGTATGTTTAAATCAGAATATTCAAAATTATATCTGTTACACCAATCAGCATAAGTGGTGCGAGAACCTTTTCCTATTTTGGTTCGTGGATTTTGAAATACAAATTTTATATCCACTCCCAATTGATCCCGTATCAGCAAATGTCTTGTTCTTTCATAACCATCGTGAAAGTATCCTTTTCCCTCTATGTAGAACTCTTTGTCTGTTATATAGAAGTCAGGAATATATGTTCTAGGTTTAGGTTGATATGATAAACGAGTGGGTTCATATTCAAAAGGCACAGAATATTTATTCAGAGTTTTAGCTATATTCCTTTCAAGATTAGATTTGTATTTCATGGAGATACTAAATCAGATATCTTCACATTATAACATGAATGCCTAAAAATAAAACCACCGTCACGTTCTCCTTTTTTATGAAAGGTACTTTTCTTCTTAAAGTCATCTTTACTTATATAACCCAATACCCACCCTTTTTCATAATTTCTTAGTACACGAACAAATATATATCCATCACAGTCATAATCAATTTGAAAATCAGTAACAGAACAATCATATTCTGTTTTAGGTTTAACACCAGTTCGTTTAGTCTTGACATCAATACGGCGACCATCTGGTAACACTAGATCATATTTAAATGTGTTAACCATTTCTCCACCATATGTACTCTGCGCTAGATGTTCTCCTATAAATCCTGCTACGTTTCCTTCTCCGTGTGTGATGGATTTTCTGACAACACCCAATTCTTCAGCCTTTTTACGCGCAGAGGACGTTACATTCTCATCTATAATCATTTCCTTCATCTGGGATTACTCCACTTCTTCTGCATATCGTGTAAACATTTCTCAATGTATATGCACGTTTTAGGACTTTTACTTCTATAGTCTGATATGTTTAAGGGAAAGGTTTCATCTCCGTACACAACAGGAATGAACTGCTTGAGAATTGCATAAACCTTTTTAAAATCTTCATATATTTTACTAACATTATCCTTGTAAGTAGTATCAGACCAGTAGGAATTATCAAAAGCATGTTCATCATTCTTAACACGAACCCCTAAAAAATTATCATAATTTCTAAATTGCCAATGTCCACTTTTCTTATCGTTATCAGAGAAAAGATAGTACACATTAGGGTTAGCTTGTAAGTCTTCTGGAAAGACTCTTCTTTGGTATATAATCATTTAGAAATCCTCAGACTCTAACATGTCATCATGGTTGAGCGCAATCTCTGACAACCTTCCTGTCGTAAGATCGTAAAATAACTTATTTGATGGGCCAGTAAGACCGCTGAACCTATTCTTAATTACACGCACAGTAGTTGTATGCCTCTCTCTCATATCAACTGCCTGACCGTCGCGTTCAAGACCCAGAACAATGTCGGATAACTGACCTATGGCCCCAGACCCTCTAAGCTGGTGAAGTTTAGCTCTACCACCTTCCTCATGCCCATAATCGACACGCTTGAGGTGAGAAGCTACAAACATACATATATCCAGTTCCTGTACTAGAGTTCGCAGTCGAGTCATTATCTCATCAAGAGCTTTGCGCTCATCCATGTTGGATTGGTCAGATACAAGAATACTGATATGATCCAGAAATATGTACTTACACTTCAGCGCACGAACCATGTATCTTACACGGGATATTATATTATTAATTGAGTTACTACCAAAATGGTCAAAGAAGAACAGACGATCTTTCTCTAGTGTATTCTTAAAAGACGCCTTTACTTCTTCTTCGGTGTATTCAAAATTAGGAAGGTGTATAGGCTTATTCATGTCTAAACCTACAATAGCTTGTGCAGTGCGCCTAACACTTTCTTCTAAAAAGAGCAATCCTATACTATGTTCTGTATTATTTAATATGTGATAGGCTATCTCTCTCATAAATGATGACTTACCAAGACCTGATCCAGCGGCAATGGTTATCAATTCGCCCATTCGTATGCCAAAAGTTAGATTATTCAATCCTTGATATGGGTACTGCACAGAGCTTTCTGTCGGGCCTGTAATGATTGTCTCCCACATATCAGAGCCAGCAACAATACCTTCGGGTGTATACTTTTCAGAGTTCCACCAAAGACGCTGAAACTCCTTCTCTTCTTTATTAACAAGATATTCATTAGCATCTTTTAAGTTTAGGTGTACGATTTGTGACTTAGGGAGTAGAAGCTCTGCTACTTCCTTCGCAGCCTTACGTCCCGGCTCATCATTGTCAAAGCATATCTTTATAATATCAAACTGATTTAGATAATCGTAGTTCTTAGATATATCTGACACAGCGGATTTAGCGCCTGTCTTTATGGACACTACGGGCCACTTTGATCCAAGCATCTGAAAGGCTGACAGAGCATCAATTTCGCCCTCTACAAGAGTAATGTACTTACCTTCATTGAATAGTGATTGACCAAATAACGTAGATGAAGACAACTCGCCTTGAGATAAATACACCTTATCTTTTATGTTGCGTGTCTTATTCGCTACATGATTATGGTCACTATCGTAGTATGGGAAATACCAACGTGTCGCGCCTTTAGTTACATTATAAAATTTGCACGTATTTTTAGAAATATTTCTTTCTGGCATATCAGAGACTACGCCTTTTTTAGATTCCATATTTCCCATACTTATGCCTTTCTTTATGGCCGACACGTTGGTATAAGGAATGTCACTGCGCTTCTGTCCACATGAAAAACAGTAAGTGTTTCCATCTGAATAATACGATAGAGCATCACTGCTACCACAATCAGGACACGGCTTATGTGTTTCTTTGTATTTGGTCATAACACCTCTTCGACTCGCGGCTCATTTTCAACATGTGTAAAATATTTGTATCCTCTGGAATACTTGAATGTGCGAAGACCTTCACCATTATTTGAATCAGACCAACAATTGTGCTTATGGTGACACCAACGACATTCAGAACCTAGAGTTCTATTACCATTGTCTTCGATCTCCTCATCGTAACAGCGTTCAGGCGGTGTTTCCTTATTTGCTAAAACATCTCGTAAATCATCTATACGTTTAGACGCATCAAGCGTATCCATTTCTTCGATAGGTAGCAAAGCAAGATCACCATACTGTTTATCTATGGCTAGAAATGCACCTCTATCCATATTCAACGCTTGCATGTATCCTGATATTTGATACATATATCCAAAAGGATCATTTGTAAATAACTCACCACGGTCAAATTTACGAAACCCATAGCTGGAAGAACTTTTTGCATCAGTAACAACATCATCAATAACAGCGTCGATATGTCCTTTAATGCCATTAAGTTCTACCTCACGTTGCATGTCTCGTACATCGTGATTGGCAACCTTACACAGAAATAACAGAAAGGCTTCCAGCATGTGTCCATAAAAGAATTTTATTCGCTCATTGGGTTTAAGTTCACGATCAATTGGTTCGTAGAAGTCGTACCACGTTTTTCGTGATTCCTTACCAATGTTTGACATTCTTATTGTAGGTTTACGATTACGAGTTCTATCTTCCTTACTGAAGAAATTAGTCGTTTCTCTACGAATAAAATCAAGAAAAAACTGCATGTCCTCTTCATGCACTTCAGTACCCTCATCTATAACTTCATATATATCTTTTACAAGAGTATCTATATTTTTCATTTCGACCTACTTTCAAATGTTTAAAGTGGAAAGGCCCATCCCTCACCTTTCCAAATGTTGACAACTTTATAGCCAACCCCTACCATTAAAATACTACGCTTTACTAGATTTCGTCATCAAACGGAATATCCTCCGCTTCAAGTACCTCCTCTTCCAGATATGCAACATGTTTAACAACCATTAACTGATTTAACCCAAGACCAATACCCGCCTTGCCTTTAAACGTCCAATCGTAAGGTCGTGCAGAAATCTTAATGGTAGAACCGTTACCAATTAAATCTCCATTCCATGCACTTCTGGACGCATCCATAACTCGCGGTGGACGAACAGCTTTTGCCGTCACATAATTTCCACGATCTTCATCATTCTTGATAGGAACGCCTACCTCCTCCAACTCACTAACAGTATCATCGGTTAGATGACATACATCCACTTGATACTTACCAGAAAGCTCATTAGGCTGTCCCTCCAGAACTCTTGCCCACATTGATGTTCCACGTACAATCATATTGATCTCCTTTATATATTAATGTTCAGCTTCATACCAAGTCTTACCGACTCCGATATCGCACGATAGGGGGCATCTAACATTCAAATGCTTTCCCGATTGTTCTATACTAGAATAGCACACTTCTTTGAATTTGTCAACATAATTTTCATTCACTTCGTATACATACTGATCATGTACGCTACACACAAGATGGGCGTCCAACTTTTCTGACCGCACATTTCTGTCTATCTCTATGGCCCACTGCTTGCACACGATTGCTCCTGCGCCCTGCAAAAGAGTATTTAATCCAGCATGGGATGAGCGAATATGTATGCGTCTTCCATCTAAACCATTGAGGTATCCTTGCCTACGAGACTTACTAATTACATTATCTTGTAATTTCTTTAAATCAGGCATGTTGGATAGAAAGGTTTTCTTTAGTTGAGAACCTGTCTTTGCAGTTCCACCAACTATGGAGCCTATCTTTTCTGCCCCTGCACCGTACAAAAATGCGTAGATAAATGTCTTAGCGTCTGATCTTGTTGGTAATCCAGCGGCCTTCATGTTTGCTGTATGAGGATCACCGTTGACAACCTCATTAGTAAAGTCTTCGTTATTCATGTAATGCGCTAACATGCGAAGCTCAAGACCTGACGCATCAACATCAACCAATACATATCCTTTCGGCGCTATAAAACATTCTCTTGATTCCTTACCGTATAGTTTACTAGACGAAACAATATTAGCCATATTCGGTTCCGAATGGGTCATTCGTCCAGTTACAGCACCCATTGTAAATACTTTACCATGTACTCTCCCATCGTCACAAGACGCATCTAGCCAGCTTTCTACTGTTTTCCATCGTGTTTCCAATGATTTCCACAATGCTAATTTCTTCACCGCTTCGGGCGCTGACGATGGGAGAGTATCAAGATTTTCTTCACACACTTTAGGTGATCCCTTTGGTGTAAACTTTATGGGGTTCCACCCATATTCATCCATGCGTTCCACTATCTGTTTGGGAGAACCTAAATTAAAATCCTCATAACGAATGGTAGTATGATTTCCTCCAAGATAGCCCAAATCTTCAATATGATTTAAACCTACTTTTGATATACTACCGTCACGCTTTCTTTTAATCTGTATGTCTTTAACCGCTCTAACTTTGGGTTTGAAGAAACCACGTATTTCGTTTTCAATTTTTTCATTTTTAGTTTTAATTTCATACAACAGTTGCATGGCTTTTTGTGTATCAACAAGAAAACCGTGGTTCTGTTGTTTGTTTATAACGTGGCGTATGTTATGTTCAAGACTTATACTTTGTTTAGAGAAACCTTGTTTATCGTATGCGAGTAAATACTTATAAACCTTGTGAGTTATCTCAACATCATTAGTACAATATTTAAGCATGTCTTCAGAGTATTCAGAGAAGTCGGAGAACTCCATTTTTCTGCAACCTGCTAACTGCGCTAAATTGTCAAGAGAGTGACCGCCTTTTCTATTTGGATTGAATAGCTGTGAAAGTATCAAAGTATCTACAACTTGAGATAACCTTATCTTTGTACCCCACAGCTTGTTTAAAATTGGTACGTCAAACGAAAGGAGATTGTGTCCAATGTACGTGTCGTAATTTCTAATATGATTGGTAAATTCCACAGGTTCTCTGAAAGAGTGAATGTCATTTGTTTTGGTATCCTTTGTTACTGCAAGCCATATATTGTTAGCGTCTAATGAATCTGTTTCTATGTCAATTATTAGTGCCATCTATTTGTCCTGACGCATTTTCAAGAATTGTCTCCGCTTCTTTGACACTGTATCCATATTCTATCAATATACCACAAGCAGAGGAATATGTCAAGTTTTTTTCCAAAAAAGCCTCTATGGTTTTTTCAATGTTGTCTACATTTTGAGATAGAGTTCTTATATTCATTCTTCTTCTGCGCTATTGAGTTCATCATGCAACAATTTTCTAGCTTTATTGTGTTCATTTATCTCTTGCGTTGTATCACGTACACGCATATTCAGATACTCTCTAATGACTGCTCTTTTTAATCGCTGTACAGAGGAAGCGTTCTGCTCTAACCATACTAACTCATTTTTTAACATTGTTAAGTGAATCATCCCATGCTTATTCATTTCGGTTCTCCTCTATCTATATCTATAGTAAAATAGTAAATATCCGTATCACCATCAGCACCCCATATGCACTCATCTTTTGCATATTTGTATGCTTCATCCGTATTTTTAATATCTTCTCTATCTATAATAAATACAGAAGTTTCTGTAACCGTGGCTATAAACTTTTTAGATTTTTCAGCAGAATATTCGTCTGGCACTTTTCCAATGCCTACAGTTCTATCCCACTCTCTTTGCGTATATTTGTTATCATCCATCTTGAGCTTCCTCTAAAAATTCAAGTACGTCTTGTTCTTGAAAGCCCATAAGTAACATGTTCTTTAAAAACTGTTGTGGAGTATCCCTTCCATACAAAAACATCTGTATGAAATTATCCACCTTCCTATCCCAGAACTCTCTTTGCATTGAACCTATTTGCATATCACCATCCTAACATTAATTTCGTTTCTTCTGGAACCATTTCCATACTGAACGGAGGATCGAATGTTGTAATGATATTAATAGAATTAACATTGTCTACCTCACACGCTTTATAAATGGCATGAACAATCTCATCCGCGAAAGGACACCATGCGCTAGTGAGTGTATGTGTTAGTTCAACAGTACCTTCATTGTCATCTATATCTATGTTATAGATTAACCCTAACTCATATACACTTACGCCAGACATTTCTGGATCATACACTTCTTTCAGATTATTTATAATATGTTGTTTGTCAATAGGATTACCTTTTGGTTCTAACTTCTCCCTTAACAGTTTTAATTTTTCATATGGGGTCATGATCGTTATACCTTTTCATCAATTAACTTTCGGATATCATCTATGTAAATGTCGATACCCTGTAAGTGATAATCTATATCCTTCTGTATTGCTAGTATACTACTGACTGTATTTCCAAGAGCTACAACCCTCTTATTAGCATGAACCAATTGCTCTTGAAGATTGTTAATATTCTTTCTTAACACTTCTTCAGTTGATACCATTAGCTTTCCTTGTTTTTACCTGATAAGTATTTAGGCTGATCGTTTCTATTTATGTACTCATATAACCATGCCTTAATTTTAATTAGAATCTTCATCATCATTGTTCTCCAATAAAAATTTATAACTAAACAAACCTTCAGTAGAATGAGGACGCCAGTTAACGCCTATTGAATACAATATTAGTATACAAACTATTGTTATCAATGTCGCTTTTAGAATATCCCTCCTCCTTCATTCTCAAATGATGCTTGAGAATAGCACCACGGACACATTTTGTAATCGTCATAGTCTTTCTGTGTTATGGGACAACCACAAACTGTACAGTCTTGTTGAGCATCCTTAATCTTTTGTAGCTCCGCATAACTATTCTTCCAGTTATCTACTGCACTTGTCATGTGCTATTCCCCAGACGCTCTCTAGCGTATTGTAACACAAAAGTTTTGTCAACTATGTCCATGTGAGATTTCACATAGTCAAGAATATCACATTCGTTACTTAGACCAGCATAGCAGAGAGCATCATCAACTTTCTCTTCCATGTCCATCATCCACGATTTAACTTTACCCATTAGTATTCCCATCTTTTGTTAGCATACTGTATAGATTGTTCAAGTTTGTGAGTAATTTCGGATATAATATCTTGCAGTTGGTGTATTCTTGTGTACGCTTCATTTAGTTCTTTCTGAAGGTCTTTAATATTTTGTTCAAGCATATCCTCTTTTGTTAATGGTTTAACATCCATAGATGTTAGTATTTCTTCTGTAGTTCTTACACCAAGTTGGTCATATATGGACATTTTTGTTACCTTTAACTTCAGTTATCACCCAAAAATAAGGATCACAATACTCTTTACGTCTTATTCTTTTATATCCTTCAACCAACTCTGGCATAAACCGCTTTTCCCATACAACAGTTTTACCATCATACTGACGCACAACTTCATCGCGTTCAGCCACAGTTGGTAAATTGAAATATGCTTTTTTCTTTTTGTTAGCCATTAACTAATCCCCTCACTACTCTCCTGTTAGGTGTCAATCTGTTAAATCTATACATACAATATTGCATTCTGACAACTGATCCCTTACTTGTTCTTCAGAATATGCGTATATATACAAGACATAATTAGTAGTATTGGTATTTTCTAATTCTACGTAGTATCTATTCATATGTATGGTGTACATTACTGGTTCCTTTCACGTTAATCACAAGATGTCCAGCGTTCCGCCGTCATTTCGTATACATCCCAATCTGATGTAAATCCAGTATAGTGCAAAGAAGTAGAAGAAACATACATCTGTTTATGTAATTCTGGAACAGCACGCTTACAACAGTATCAAAGATTATTCCTATCTACGAAATCTTCTATACACTCGATAAATTCATTAAGATCATTGCCGTATAGCGTGTATTTTAGAATACCACCAACACCATTCCCGTGTTTCTTATAGAATATTGTCATTGTTGCACCCCCACCAATCAGGTTGGACTGTTCCTTTAATCCACTTAGCAAAGTGTGCTTTCTCTCCTAAATAATAATTACGATACGCCTGTACTGTATCATCTTCAACTTTGTACTGGTCAGGCATACACTGTGGTAATGGTGTTATTTTATAATCTATAATATCAATATTGTTTGGAC